>DATJZY010000055.1 GCA_035577985.1 Candidatus Eisenbacteria bacterium | reverse complement strand
CGCGTGAATCACATCGAGAGATCCCTGCTGCTCTTAGGCCATGTGGAGGCGGCCTCGACCGACCTCGGAGACGACAACGAACCGAATGGCCCGTACGCTGAAAGCGTGAAGAGCTTGCACGATTAGACGATAAGCGCGTGCGGCGGCTGTATCGGCTCGAAGGCTTGCAGCTCAGGATGCGTGTACGGCGCCGCAAACACATCGCGCTCCATCGCGGGCCCGCGCCGACGCCAACGGGGCCGACGGAGCGCTGGAGCATGGATTTTGTCTACGATGCGCTGGCCGACGGGCGGCAGTTCCGGGTGCTCACGGTGGTCGATCAGTGGAGTCGCGAGAGTCCCTTGCTGGAGGTGGCTACGGCCATGTCGGGCCGGACGGTGGCCGAGGCCCTCGATCGCGTGCTCGGCGGTCACGGCGCGATCCCGCGCTCGATCACCGTCGATCACGGCACGGAGTTCACCTCCCGGGCCCTCGAGGATTGGGCGTATCAGCGGGGCGTCCAGCTCGACTTCATCCGCCCCGGCAAACCCGTGGAAAACGCCTTCATTGAGTCCTTCAACGGGCGCTTGCGCGACGAGTGCCTGAACGTGCATCAATTCGTCTCGCTCGACGACGCCCGGCGGAAGATCGAAGTCTGGCGCCGCGACTACAACGACGATCGCCCACACAGCTCGCTCGGGGACCTGACACCGCGCGAGTTTGCCACCCATCGTCAGGGAACTCGGACGGTCGAAGCAGGCGCGAATTTCTAGCAGCGGGGTGTTCGCTAACGGGTCCAACGTCAAAACCCCGCCGGCGTCCAGCTACGCGGTGTGTCCTTGACGGGGAAGCTTACGGGCCGAGCGCCGGCTTCGCCGTCGCGGGCTCGGTGGCTGTAGCGGTGGCAGTTGGTGCCTCGGTCGCCGGGCGATTGAGCCGCTGGACGGCCGCGAGTTTGGCGCAGCGACGGCTTCCGGTGGCCGCGGTTACCAGACGAACTCCCAGATGCGGACCGGCTCCGTGAACCCGGCGAGCACCGGCTGACCCCTCTCCGCGTAAACCCACGCGGTTGCCAGCGCAGTGCGCCGGCGGGCGATCAGTTCGTAGGGAGGCGGTCGCGCAAGCGGATGGCGACCCCCCTCGCCTAAAGCGAGGGGGGCACGCACGCCCCTCAGTTCTCGAAAGTCTTCCCCTTCCACGACCGCGCGGCCAGGTCGATCTCACCCTCGCTAGAGATTCTGCGTCCGTCGGAAATCTGCAAGTGGGTCTCCGTGTGCCACTTGTGTTTCCCAGTGCTCTCGTAGGTCCCCTGACCGACGGCGGTGACACCGCCGCCATCGTCCATGAAGGATTGCGAATACCAACTGAAGGTCCCGTCCTTGACCCCGCCCACGAAGGTGGCCGTGCCGAAGACCGCTCCAAATCCGGTCGCCGTCCCTTCCCAATTTACTTGGTTGAGAACGCTCCCTGCTGGTCCAGGACTGTAGGTCATCGTGGTGAACTTCAGTGAATATTCCCCGATCGGTTTGCCTGACGCCATAGGTTTTTCCTCCTGGCTTGGCGCTCTAGCCGGGACCGGCAGGGGCCGTCAACAGACAGATACATTGCACTCTTCTGGGCGAGATGTCCCGTTCACATTGCAGGAGGCGCACGATGCCACGACGACGGATTGCGTATTCGATCGAGCAGGCGCCGGGGGCGGTGCCCGGCGCCGTCCGCCGGTGAGTCGCTCTCAACGCCGAACGCGGCGCGGGCGGGGAGGTGTCGCTCCGGATGGGGATCGGGATCCACACGGGACCGGTCGTCCTCGGCGACGTCGGGGCGCGGCGCCGGCGCGAGTACACGGCCATCGGCGACGCGGTGAACGTCGCCTCGCGCATCGAGGGGCTCACGAAGCTGCAGGGCGTACAGATCCTCGTCTCCGAGGAGACGCGCCGGCAGGTCGGCGCGTCGATCGTGTTCGTGCCCGCCGCGCCGATGCGCGTCGCCGGCAAGACCGAGCCGCTGCAGACGTTCACGCCTGCCACGACCGTCCCCGCGACGTCGGCGGCGAGCTGACGACTCCGGGCGACGACATGCAATCGGGGTGATCGCGCCGGCGCGACGGCCTCTATGAGCGGGGCGCCAGTACCCGGCCGGGTGGCGCGAGCCGGCGTGCCGGCGGCTCGCTCGTTGCGCGGTCGCTCAGGACGGAGCGGCTTGCGCGCTGGCTCGGCGCCCTCGGTGCGGTCGCTCTCGTCGAACAGACCGTCGAGACGATCACGATCTTCGGCTCGGCACAGAGCGCGGCCATCGGCGCTCATCCGTCCCGACCAACCTGAGGGCGCTCGGCTGTGTGGAGTAGTCGCCCCATGGCGCGACCGCGGCAGAATTGTGTTGACACCTGCCTTGTCCGAGGGGTAGCGGGTTAGGGAGGTCGCAAGCAGGAGGGCCCGTCTCGGTCGACGCGCTGCCCCGCGGTTGTTGCCTCCGCCGCTCCGAGACGGGCTCTGGCTCCGCGGAGGTCGTCGTGAAGATATGCACTGCCACCCTACCTTTCAGGGCCGCGCTTCTCGTCGTCTTCGTCTCCGCTGTTCCCGCGTTTGCACAGCTCTCGAAGGAACAGGCCGCGTGCGTGAGAGGGCTCGGCCGCAACCTCGGGACGGTCAATGGGCAGGTCACGAAGCAGACGTTCGGCTGCCTGACGGACTTCGCGCGCGGGGTGTCTCAAGGCACCGTGGAGGCGTGCATCGCCGCCGATCCCAAGGGCAAGATCGCGAAGCTCACGAGCAAGACGGTGGAGAGCTTCGGCAAGTTCTGTACTCCGCCGCCCGCAGGCAAGCTCGACGATCCGTTCCCCGAATTCGGCGTCACGGACGCGTCGACCCTGAACGCCGCCGGATTGCGTGGCGGGCTCGACCTCGTGCACGACATCTTCGGCGCAAACCTCGACGGCGGAGTGCTCTCCACAGACCGGGGCGCTGCGTTGTGCCAGCAGGCGTCATGGAAGGCGATCGCAGCGTGTCAGCAGACACGGCTCGCAGCGTTCGATGCATGCGAGAAGCAGGCGCTCGCGGGCACTGCCACGGCGCCAGCCGTATCGTCCAAGGCCGGGCTTCGCGACGTGTGCCTTGGAGGGGGTGCCGCGGCACAGCCCGATCCGAAGGCCAAGATCGCGAAGAAGTGCTCGGACCCCGCTTCGGGAATCCCGGGCGCACTCTCGAAGAAGTGCGGCGGCGAGGATCTGGATGCGCTGCTCCCGGGCTGCGCCGGCGCCTCGGACGTCGGGCAGTGCTTGGAGCAGAAGGCGGCGTGTCGCGCCTGCCTGGCGGTTTCGCAGGCACAGGATCTCGACCGCGATTGCGACCTCTTCGATGACGGGTTCCACGACGCGAGCTGCAGCCTCGGACCGATCACGATCCTCTGCCAGAGTCCCGGTGACGCCGAGATGCTCGACCTCCCTCCCGGCTCCACCCTCGACTTCCATGGCCATGCCTTCCACCCCGTCGGCATCGACACGGTCACCGTGAACGGCACACCGGTACCGGTGGGCGCCGACGGCTCGTTCAGCCTGCCGATCACGACGGATTTCGGCATCAACTTCGTCGACATCGTCGCGACGAACGCCGTCGGAGAGCAGCGCGCCGCGACATGTGCCTTCCTAGCTGCCGGCAGCTTCGCGGCTGAAGACGTCATCCTCGACAACGACGTCATGCTGAGGCTCGGCCAGGCGGCGATCGACGACAACTCTCGTGCCGGTTCCATCAATTCCGTGGACGACGTCCTCGGCGCGATCCTGAACAGTGCCGGCCTGCTGAACACGCTCGACGCTGTGCTGCTCGCCGCCAATCCCCTCAAGCCCTCCTCGTGCGATCAGGAGGTGTGCGTACTCGGTGTGTGCGCGTGCGTGCTCCGGTCCGGGGTCACGTACCAGGCCGTATCGATCCAGGGTCCACGGACGGTCGCGCTCACGTTGGTCAACGGCGGTCTCGATAGTGTGGTGAGGTTCGAAGACCCGCGCGTGGAGCTCCGGGTCACCGGTCAGGCCGCCGGGGTCCCGTTCGACGCCACCGGCCCGGTCGACATCGACTTCCTGGAGGTCGAAATGGTTTCGGACGTCGGCGTGGACGGCGCCGGACGTCCCAACATCTCCGTGCGGCCCAACTCCGTGAGCGTGCAGGTCGGGGCGATCTCGACTGGTTTTTCCGGTCTCGACGGTTTCGTGATCAACACGATCGTGAGCCTCGCCAACGGGACGATCCGGAACCTGGTGGCCAATACTCTGAGTGTGTTCGTCCAGAGCAACTTCACCTCGGCGCTGGACGGCCTGGTGTCCGGGCTCGACTTCCCGTCGGGCAGCGTCGGGGTGCCGCGCATCGGGGAGCCCGGCTCGATCACCCTCGACTTCGCGGGGGCGTTCTCCTCGATCTCCGCTAACCCCGCACGCGTGCTCTTCGGCATCGGGACGAGCATCAGTGCTTCGCCCGCGCATGCCATCCCCTCGCTCGGGGTCGCGCTGCCCGTGGGGGCCGTGTTCGTCGATCCGAACGCGGCGGGGCGTCCGGTCGCCGTCGCGACCCACATCGGGGTGATCAATCAGGCGCTTCATGCGCTCTGGCGCGGCGGCCTGCTCCACACGACGATCGACGCGACCGTCGTCGCCGGCGTTCCCTCGGGGACCTCGGCAGAAGTCGACGCCTTGCTCCCGCCGGTGGCGGTCCTGCGCGCCGGGAACACGGTCGGTGTCGGGATCGGTGCCGTGCGCGTGGCGCTCACCTACCCGGGTGTCTTCGACGATCCGGTCACTTTCGAGATCGGGGCGGACGCAACCGTGAGTCTCGCGCTCAACGGCGATACGCTCGAGATCGCCGGCCTCACCATCGACGCCCTCCACCTCTCGGATCCGGACGCGGCGCTCGACGGCGCCACGCTGAGCGTCCTCGAAACCGTCGGACCGTTGCTCTTGCAGCGGCTCATCGACTCGGCGCTCGGCGGCGCGGCGCTGGCGGTACGAATCCCGGGGTTCCCGATCCCTTCGTCGCTCGTGCCCTACGGCCTACCGGTCGGCGGCGCGCTCCGCCTCGTCGACCCGACCCTTGTCACCATTGATCCGCATCTCATCCTGAGGGGGAACGTCGGCATACAGTAGGTGCGCGCCTGGTTGGCGACGGCTCGGCATACGACACAACTCGAATGGCCCGATCCCGGCGCGGCCGAGTGGTCGCGATAACCCTGGCAAGTTGACGGAGCACCCAAATCTCAAACGTTGGCCCGGACCCTTCGGCACCGTTCCCCCGGCTGGCGGGCCAGCCAAAGTGCGGAGCGTGCAGGATCAGACGATCGCGGCGATCCACGATGTGATCCGTGGGATCTTGAAGTGCTCCGTCACCGTTCAGGCTTGTCCTGACTGTCTGCAGCTCTCGCGCGACATGGTAGTCGTCGCTGACGGCTTGAGGTGCCCTCCGCTCGCGGCGGGCGTAGAAGGGGCACCGAATGAACGGCGCGACGGGGAAGGCGCAGGAGACGGGGCCGCGGGCCGCGGTCGACCCGCATCTCGACGTCAGACGTCAAGTCGCCGCAACCGATGTCGACGTTTCTGCCGCCAGACCTCGCCCCGACTACAACCTGGCGCTCGGTTATCTGAGAGCGTTCGTCATCCTCCTCGTCATCGCGCACCACTCGCTCCTCGGTTACGCCGCGTTCGTGCCGGAGCGAGCACGGTTCGGAGACTGGCCTCCGGCCTGGAAGGCGTTCCCGGTGATCGACACGCGGCGCTGGGCCGGCTTCGACGTGCTGATCGCGTGCAACGACGTGTTCTTCATGTCGTTGATGTTCTTCATCTCGGGGCTCTTCGTCTGGACCAGTCTGCAACGCAAAGGCCGCGCGACCTTCCTGCGAGACCGGGCTGTCCGACTGGGCGTGCCGTTCCTGGTGTCGGCGGTGCTCATCGCGCCCCTGGCGTACTACCCGTCGTATCTGATGACGGCGTCCTCGCCGCACCCGATCGACTTCCTCCGGCATTGGCCGTCGTTGGGCGCGGGCCCCGCCTGGTTCCTCTGGGTGTTGCTGGTGTTCGACTGCGCTGCGGCGGCACTCTTCTCGCGGAGCCCGCATCGGGGTGACCGCATGCGCCACGCGCTGGAGGGTCCGCTGCGCCGCCCCGCAGCGTTCTTCGCAGCGATCGTGTCGGTCTCGGCAGCAGCGTATCTGCCGATGCTGCTCGTCTTCGGCCCGTTCGTCTGGCCGTCCATCGGTCCCTTCACGTTTCAGGCGAGCCGTTTCCTCCACTACGGCGTGTGGTTCTTCGCAGGTATCGCGATCGGCGCCTGCGGCATCGACCGGAGTCTCCTCGCTCCCGACGGACCGCTCGCGCGACAGTGGCTCCGCTGGCTCGCAGTGGCGACGCTGCTGTTCGCGATCGAGGTTTCCGTCGCGCGGGCGACGCTGACACCCCCGGGAACGCCCTGGTATGCCTGGGGGATCGGCGGCGGCCTCGCCTTCGTCCTGGCCTGTGCAGCCCTGAGTCTGTCACTGACCGCAGTTTTTCTTCGCTTCGTGGGCAGGCCCACGCCGGTGTTCGACAGCCTGCGCGACAACGCCTACGGCATGTACGTGCTGCACTTCGCGTTCGTCACCTGGCTGCAGTACTTCCTGCTGAGCACGGTCCTGCCTGGCGTGGCGAAGGGAACGATCGTCCTCATCGGCGCCACGCTCCTGAGTTGGATCACCACGGCAGCGCTTCGCCGCAACCTCGCGATCGCCCGGATCATCTAATCGCGCCCGCGAGTGCCCAACGCGTACCCGTGCGTCGCAACTCTCAGTTGGCGGGTCCCAGGCGACTGGAGGCACCAGCGGCTGCACACCAAACGGGTTTGACGCTCGCACGCACCCGCGTGTAGCGTCGCCATAACCCGGACCTGAAAGTGGGTGTCGGGTTAACCCTCCGCGCGGGACTCGGCGGGCCAGAGCACGACCCTCATCGCTTGGTCCAGCGACTGAACCGGAAGACTGCCACCGCACGGCGGTCCGTCCGAAGGTAAGGAGAGGGGCGGACCATGGCCGAAGACAACTCGCGCCTGCCAGGGGTAGTCAGCGCGTTCACGATGGTGCTGTTTCTCGCGGCTTCGGCCGCACAAGCCAGGTGCCCGAAGGACTGCAAGCGGGTCATCCGGCAAGACGCGATCGTGTGCCGGCGGCCGTGTCCGAACGGTGAGACCGGCAAGGTCTGTCGGGCCGACTGCCGGCGTGCGTTGAAGACCGACCTGGCCACATGCCGGGCGAACCCGACGGCGCCGAACTGCGGCGCGACGACGACCACCACCACGACATCCACCACCACTACGACATCCACGACCACCACGACGTCCACCACGACCACGACGTCGTTCCCTACGTGCTCGGAAGGCGACTCGTGCGGATGCGAGGACTCTGGCGGCAGCGCCTGCCTGCCGGACATCGACGGCGTGCACAAGTATTGCTTCGGATCACCGTTGCTACCGGGCTACTGCTCGGACGATGCAGCGTGTCCCTCCGGTTATCACTGCCTGCAGTTTCTCAGCAATGTCTGCGCCCCAACCTGCGCCGTCTACACGTGCGGCAGCTCGCTGGCGCCAACCTGCGGCGGGACGTGCCGCAGCGGGCAGGTCTGTGGGCAGGTGTCGGGGCAAGACTCCTGCGCGTGTGTCACCGCCGACGACACGTGCGCCATTTCCGAGGCGCCGACCTGTGGCGGGACGTGCCCCGGCGGAAATGTGTGTGGGAAGCTCTCTGGTCAGAGCTCCTGCTGGTGCGATGCCGCCGACTCGTGCAACTTTTCCGAGGCGCCGACCTGCGGCGGGACGTGCCCCCTTTTCACGGATCCCCGCGATGGAACATTGCACTCACAGGTGTGCGGCCAGGCGTCCGGGTCGAGCTCCTGCACGTGCGTTCCCTCCGACGCTACAGGGTCGTCGGGATGAAGGAATCTTCTTCAAGCTTGTCCGCGCCCGTCAGGCCGCCGGCTCCCGTGCATGCTCGGCGCACAGCTCCTCGAAGCGCGCGAGCGCCTGGTCGGCGTCGGCCACGTCGAAGGTCTCGAAGTGCCGGACCCGATCGCCGTCGGCGACGACCATGCGGAGGAAGACGTTCTCGAACGGACCGCCGTCCGGGACCGTTCCGTATTGGTGCATGACCGCCACGCATCCGTGGCGATTCCACGCGAGGAGGCGGTGCGTTTCCGTGCGGAGGTCGCTGGCCAGCTCGCGGTGCACCCGAACTGCAGCGACGAGCTCGTCGCAGGCGAGCGTCCCCAGGCCGAGCTTCCGGTGGTCGCGGTACACGAGGTCGTCGGCGAGGCAGGCTCGGAACGCGAGCCAGTCGCGCCGCGTGAGCGCGTGGTCGAGGGCCAGGATGACAGCCTGCGCCGGGGCCGAGCCCGCCTCTCCTGCGACGAAGCGCGCGTGCGCTTCGTCGAACGCGGCGTAGCGATCATCCGGGTCCCAGTTGACGACCGCCACGAGTCGGCCGGCGGCGTCCACTTCGACCAGCGCAACGAGGTCGATCTCGAACTCGCCCCCGTCGGGCCCGCCCACCTGGACGAGGCGCTCGACTGCGATGCGATCGCCCGTCGTACCGAGCAGCTCGCGCGTGACGCGGAGGCGTGGCTGCGAGCGGATGAACTCCATGTTCTTGGTGTAGAGCTCGAAATCGCCGGTCACCATCGAGCGCTTGCGACGATCGTCGAACGTGAAGTCGGGGCTCGCGAGCGCACGGAGCGCCTCCCACCGGCGCAGCCTGGCGGCTTCGAGCATGCGGTCGCGTACACGACACGCGGCGTTCGGTGGGATGCGCGTGGCATCCGGACGCAGCTCCGCGAAGCGCGCCCGCGCGACGTCGAGGTCCTCGAGCTCGAAGATCTCCACGGCGACCGGTCGACCCCGCTCGAGGCGGATGAGATTCACAAACACGGATTCGAACGAGCCGCCCTCCGCGAGAGTGCCGAACGCGTGGCTGACGGCGAGGATCCCATGGTTCCCGCTGGCGACCTCGTACATGGGCTCGCTGATCGCGTCGGGACATTGCTCGAAGAGCGAGCGGGTCCATGCGAGGTACGCGTCGGCGGTCTCCAGTCGGCCGGCCCCGCTGCGGCGGTGGTCGTCGTACACGAAATCATCGGGCAGTACGGCGCGGATTCGTTCGAGGTCGCCCGCTATGAGGCCGCGGCGCCACTCGAGGAGGGGGGACACACCTCGTCCCGCGCTTCGCGCCAGGCGCTCGACCAGCTCCAGGTTCGCTGCGCGCCGGTCGTCGGGGTCGAAGACGATTCGCGCGACGATGCGGCCCTCGGCGTCGACCTCGGTGAGGCTGAGGGTCTCGATCTCGTAGGCCGATTGGTCATCGACTCTCGTCCAGCGTTGGCGATAGAGCGCCAGCCGGTCGCCTGACGTGGCGAGTAGTGTGCGGGTGGCCCGGCTTCGGCGCGAGTGGATGTACTGCATGCTCGCCAGGTACATCTCGAGATCGCCGCTGGTGCGGAGGCCGCGACGACGGTCATCGTACACGAGCGTCGGGGCGCACAGCGCCCGCAGGGCGTCCCAGTCCTGCGCTTCGCCGGCCTCGTGCAGGCGATCGCACGCGTGCGTCGCGGCGTTCGGTGGGATGCGCAGCGGATCGGGCCGCAGCTCCGCGAAGCGCGCCCGGGCGACGTCGAGGTCCTCCACCTCGAAGATCTCCACTCCGACGAATCGGTCGCCGTCGAGGTGGAAGAGCTGCACGTAGACGGACTCGAACGTGCCACCCCCCTCCGCGAGCGTCCCGTACCTGCGAGCGACGGAGAGCATGCCATGCTTCTCCAGCGCGATCGTGTAGAGGACCTCGATGCTCACGTCGGGTGACTGCTCGATCAACGCGGCGACCGCGGCGAGGTAGGCCTCGATGCCCTCGAGCCGGCCGACGCCGGTCCGGCGATGATCGTCGAAGACGAAGTCCCGTGGATGCAGGGCCCGCAGGCGATCGAGATCATGGCCGTTGAGCGCGCGACCCAGCTCGAAGAAGATCGCCGGGACCCGCCGATGCGCATCGCTGCGGGCGAAGCGTTCGAGCAGCTCCACGAAAGCGCCGCGGCGATCGTCGGGGTCGAAGATGATTCGCGCGACGATGCGCCCCTCGGCGTCGACCTCGGTAAGGAGGAGCGTGTCTATCTCGTAGGCGGGCTGGTCATCGGCTCCGGTCCAGAGCATGCGATAGAGCGCCAGCCGGTCACCCGACGTGGCGAGCAGCGTGCGGGCCGGCCGCGCTCCGTGCGAGAAGATGTATCGCCAGCTCGTGAGACACGTCTCGAGATCGCCGCTGGTGCGGAGGCCGCGGCGGCGGTCGTCGTACTCGAGCGTCGGGGCGCACAGCGCCTGCAGGGCGTCCCAATCCTGCGCGTCGCCGGCTTCGTCCACGCGATCGCACGCGCGCGTCGCGGCGTTCGGTGGGATGCGCAGCGGATCGGGCCGGAGCTCCGCGAAGCGCGCCAGCGCGGCGTCGACCTGCTCGGGCTCGAACAGCTCCTGCCGCGTGATGCGGCCGTCCGCGACGATGAACACCGCCACGCTCGGGCTCTCGAAGACGCCCCCGTCGCGGAGCGTGCCGGATAGCCGCACGAGGATCGCCGACCCGTACCGGGCGTGCGCCAGCGTGCAGGCGACGGCGATCTGGCTGTTCGGCGCGAGGTCCCACGTCGCCGCGCAGGCTTCGACCCACGCGTCGGCACCCTCGATCACGCCCAGTCGGGCTGGACGATGATCGTCCAGCACGAAGTCGTCCGCGAGCGCCGCACGCATGCGGGTCCGGTCGCGGTCGTTGAACGCTTCGACGAGCTCGAACGCCGGTCCCACCGCCGCCGCGGCCACGGCGTCGCGGGCGAACCAGCGACCGTATGCCTCGCGGGTGGCGGCGCGCCAGTCGTCGGCGTCGAAGATGACGCCGGCGGTGGTCCGCCCGCTCTCGTCGACCTCCGCGAGCGCGAGGTACTCGATCTCGAACTGACCCATGGAGGAGATCAGCGAGGTCTCGGGCGCGCGGGCCGCGGCAGTGCCGCCGGAGTCGCCGGTCAGGAGGAAGCGCCCGAGAGCCACGCGATCGCCGGCGGTGCCCACGAGCTGCCGCTTGACGCGGACGTTGCACATCGAGGCGGTCCGCTGCGCGTCGGCGATCCACCAGTCGACGTCCCCCGAGACCCTGGCGAGGCGACGCCGGTCCTCGAACTTCGCATCCGGTGCGCAGAGAGCGCGCATGGTGGCCCAGTCGCGCGCTGCGAACGCCGCGAACCACCGATCCCCGGCCGTGCTCGCCGCGTTCGGCCGCGCCAGAGCGGCGAGCGGAACGCGGGCCGCGTCCGCGCGGACGGCTTCGAAGCGCGCGCGGGCTGCGTCGAGCTGGTCGAGGTTGTAGGTATCGAATCGTTGGACGCGCCCGTCCGAGTCGAAAACCGGCACGGCGACGAGGGGCATCTCGAACGGCCCGCCTTCGCGGCTCCCCGTCCACCGCACAATAGCGAGCGCTCGGCGTTCATCGAGGGCGAGGACGTGGTCGACGCGGAAGGTGACGTCGGGCGCGAGGTCGACGAGCGTGCGGACGCTCGCCAGGTACTCATCGCGTGATTGCAGCGTAGCCCATCCAACCGGACGATGGTCCTCGAGCACGAGGGCCGGGTCGAACACCGAGGCCAGCTCGTCCCAGTCACGCGCGGCCACGGCTCGCTCGAAACGCCGCAAGGTCTCCCAGGTGCGAGCGTAGGGCGCGGCTTCGCCGGCGGCGTAGCGGTCGTCGAGCTCGGCGTACGCCCCGTCGAGGTCCTTGGGGTCGAGCAGGACGATGGCCACGCGATCGCCGGCATCGTCCACCTCGACGACCAGGAGCCAATCGGCTTCGCTCGGTCCGACGTTGCGGTCGGTGCCCTCGAAACGCCCACGTTGGAGTGCCAGGCGCTCACCCCGCGTGGCGAGGACGCTGGCCGAGATCCGGGCCGACGTCATGTCGAAGATCAGGCGCATGGACTCGAGATGCATCATCGTCCGGCGGTCGATCTGCCGGAATCCCGGCGCGTGGATCGCGACGAAGCGGTCCCAGTCACGCGCCTCCCACGCCTCCCTGTGGCGGTCCCAGGACCGCGTGGCGGTATTCGTGATGAGGGGGGTCGCCGGCGGCTCGGCCGCCAGCGCGTCGAAGCGGGCGAGCGCGTCGGCCTCGGCGTCGACGTCGAAATATTCGATGCGCGTCACGAGGCCATCCGTTCCGAAGACCCAGAGCATGAGGAACACTCTCTCGTAGGCGCCGCCGCCGGCACGGTCGGTGCCGACGTGAGTCCGGCGCACGAGCAACGCATCGGACCCGAGGCCGAGGACGTCGTCCTCGCGTACGGCGATGTCGACGGCGACCTCGCGCAGGCTGCGATGGTGCTGCAGCACCGCTTCCGCCCCGCGGGCGGACCACGTCCCCAGGACCCGGTGGTCGACGGCCTCGACGGCGGGTGCGTACCCGGTCGCGATGCGATCGGGATCGACCGGTCCCAGCATTGCCGCGACCGAGCGCGCCGTCGCGGCGGCGCGGGTGCGCGCGGGGCCGTCGCGGAGGAGCTCGGCGTAGCGCTCGTACAACCGGACGACGGCGTCCCCCAGCCGGTCGACGGCGAACAGCTCCGCCTGCCGCCTTCGGGTGTCCGTGTCGCCGCAGCTCAGAACGAGGAGCTCTCGTTCGTACGCACCGACGTCGAACCTACCGCCGTCGACGCCGCTCGCCGATATCGACAACCGAAGCAGCGCCAGCGACTCGCCCAGGGTGGCCAGGGGCTCGTGGTGGAACTGGAGATCCCGGGCTCTCAGCATCATGCGCCGCGAGGCGAGGTCCCCCATGTTGTCGTACGTGGTGCCTGTAGGATGGTCGATGGTCTCCGACTCGTCGGCACTGAGGGCAGCGAGCGCGTCCAGGTCACGGGCCGCCATCGCGGCATCGAGGCGGGCCGCGTGGGCGGTCGCAGCGTTCGGTCGGATGCGACGCGCCACCTTCCTCGCGACTCGGGATGACGGTGCCGATCGCGCAGGCGAAGGTTCGACCGCCAGCTCGTCGAAGCGGGCGAGCGCCTCGACGACGCGGTCGACGTCGAAAAACTCGCTGCGCGTCACGCGACCGTCGGCGCCGAAGCGCCAGAGCGACAGCGCCTCCTGCTCGAAGGGACCTCCGCTGGCGCGGTCGGTGCCGAACAACGGCCGGCGACAGAGAAGCGCGTCGGATCGTAGCGCGAGAACGTCGTCGATGCGGGCGACGAGGTTCTCGGCGAGCTCCCAGAGGCTCCGGACGCCGCTCAGGTAGGCCTCGACGCCGCGACCGGTGCCGAACCCGAGACGCCGGTGGTCGACGTACTCGATCGTCGGTGCCACGACCGCCCGGGCGGACTCGATATCGAGCGCGTCCACGACGACCGCGACGGCACGCGCCGTCGCCGCGGCGCGCTCGCGTGCGGACCCGGCGGGAAGAGTCTCGGCGTACCGCTCGTACAGCCGTGCGACCGCGTCGGCCTGGTGATCGTCGGCGAAGATTTCGAGACGAAGGTTCCGCCCCTGCGCATCGACCTCGATCAGCACGACCGCGTCCACGGCCGCGGGCCCCACATCGAGGTCACCCGCCTGGACGCCACGGAACGACACGGACCTGCGACACAGCGCGAGCGAGTCTCCGAGGGTCGCCAGCGCTTCGTGCGAGACGCTGGCGAGCGACGCGAAGAGCGTCTCCTGGCTGAGCGCCGCCTGGCGATCGGACGTGGTCCCGGTGGGATGGTGTACGAACACCGCCTCGGGCGCGATCTCGGCGGCGAGCGCCGCTTTGACGTCCCGCGCGGTCGCCGCGACGTCGCAGCGAGCCGCATGCGCGGTCGCGGCGTTCGGGCGTACCCGGCGCATCGGGGCCGGGGAGGGCGCCGCGGCGGCCGCGAGCTCGTCGAAGCGGGCGAGCGCCTCGGCCTCGTGGTCGACGTCGAACTGTTCGAGGGTCGCCATCAGGCCATCCGTTCCCGAGACCCACATGAACAGACACGGTCTCTCGTACGGGCCGCCGGAGGCGCGATCCGTCCCGAAGTTCGTCAAGCGCAGCAGCCCCGCACCGGGGCGCAGATCGACGACGTCGTCGACGCGGTTGGCAACATCGTCGACGGCCTCGAAGAGGGAGCGGACGACCGAGCCGAACTCTTGGATACCGTGCATGGCCCCGAAGCCAACGTGCCGGTGATCGGCGTACTCGATGCCGGGTGCCACTGCCGAGATCATGCGATCGACGTCGAGTCGTCCCAAATATGCCGCGAGCGAGCGCGCCGTCGCCGCGGCGCGGTCGCGTGCGGGGCCGGCGGGGAGGAGCTCGGCGTAGCGTTCGTACAGCCGGACGACGCCATCGCCGAGCCGGTCGGCGGCGAAGAACTCGGCCCGCTGCAGCAGTCCGTGCGGGTCGACATCGATCAGGGTGACATTGGCCCCCTCGATGGCGCCGAAGTCCGAGAAGTCGAGCGGGGCGGTCGAGTCGCCCCCGCCGGACGTCGAAACCGACAGGGAGCTGAGCGCGAGCCTGTCGCCGAGGGTCGCGAGCGGCTCGAATCGGTGCCTCAAGTCTCGAGTGCTCAGCAGAGAGCGATACGAGACGAGGATTCCCTCCACGTCGTAGTCGACGCCGGTGGGATGGTGCACCACCATCCCGTCCTGGGCGAACAGTGCGGGCATTGCATCGGCGTCTCGCGCCGCGATCGCGGCATCCAGCCGAGCTTGCTGCGCGGTCGCCACGTTCGCCCGAACTCGGGGACGTACCGGTCGCGGCACGTCGCCGGCCGGCGACGCCGCCGCGAGCGCGTCGAAGCGGGCGAGCGCCTCGTCCTCGCGATCGGCCGGGTACCATTCGAGACGTGTGAGGAGCCCGTTCGCGCCGAAGCCCCAGAGCGACAGGTGGTGCCGCTCGTACGGCCCGCCGCCGGCGCGGGCCGTGCCGAGCACCATCTGGCGAATGAGCAGGGCGTCGGGTCCCAGACCGAGGACGTCGTCGACGCGGACCGTGGAGTCGTCGGTGAGGTCCACGAAGGCGCGGAGGCCGCGCAGGAACCGTTCGGCTCCGCGCGCGGACCCCAGGCCGACCTGCTGGTGGTCGACGAACTCGATCGCGGGATCGACGGCCGCGGCGTAGGAATCCATGAAGTCGCGCTGCCTCCACGTCAGCAGGACCGTGCCGACGGATCGTGCCGTCGCGGCGGCGCGCTCGCGCGCGGCACCGTCAGGGAGAATCTCGGCATGGCGCGCGTAGAGCCGCGCGACGGCGTCGCCGAGATGGTCGTCGGCGAACTGCTCGACACGCCAGTGCCGATCGGCGTCGCCTTCGATGACGATGTAGAATTCGTAGAGACTCTTGCCAAAGGACGCGCCGTCGGCCTCGGCGAGCTCGTCGACCGACTGTGAGCCGCGGCAGAGCGCGAGCGACGTGCCGAGCGTCGCCACGGGCTCGTGCGAGAAGGCGAGCCCCTTGGCTCGAATGATCGGGTCGAGGTAATCGAGGACTTCGGCGCGGCCATACGTCCTGCCGTTCGGGTGGTCCACGAGCTCGTGGTCGTCCCTGAGCAGCGTGGCGAGCGCGCCGGCATCCCGGGCGGCGATCGCCGCGTCGAAGCGGGCGACGTTCGCGACCACCGCGTTCGCGCGCACCCGACGCCGACTGGCGCGGCCTCGCACGGGGCGAGCCGCGGGCGCGGGCTCCCGTCGCTCGGCCGTTCGGCCCACGCGGCGCGCCTGCTCGACGAGCAGCGTGGCGCCCTTCGCCTCCCACAGCTCGATCGTGCGCGCGTCCTCGGCATCGGCCTCGCCGCTCCGCCCCGCCGCACGCAACGCCGCGCCGAGCGCGCGGCGGGCGTCGGCATGATCGAGCAATGCGTCCGTCGTCGACGCGATCCCGACGGCCGCGCGCGCGAGCTCGACGGCGGCCGCGTGCTCGCCTCGTCGCGCGAGCGCCTCGGCTCGCACACCGCGCCAGGCGACGGCGGCGCGCAGGTCGTCACCCGCGAGCGCCTCGCTCTGGTGGCTGAGCGCCTCGGCGTCGGCGTCCCGGCCGAGCGCGAGCAATGCCCGACCCAGGAGCGCCGCCGCCTGTGCCGCATCGATCCGGAGCCCGAGGGAGCGCAATCCCTCGTACGCCGCCCGCAGGCCGCGCTCCGCCGCCGCTGCGTCGCCCTCGTAGAGCTCGATCTGCCCCGCGGCGACGTCGGCTTCCAGGAGCCGCTGCGTGATGCCGAGCTCCTCGACGAGCCGCCGGGAGGACGCGAGCATGCGTCGCGCGGCGTCGGTCCGGCCGCGCAGCGCCTCGAGCACGCCCTGGCAGCGCAGTGCGACCGCCTCGACGGCAGGGGCACCTTGCGTGATCCGCAGCACCCGCACGACGTCGAGGCAGCGGCCGCTCGCCCGCGTGACCGGGCTCGGTCCCCAAAGCGCCGCGAGGGGCACGCCCGAGAGCACCGCGTTCGCGCGCCGGCGGTCGTGTCCGCGTCGTGCCGCGGCGAGCGCGCGATCGAGCGCCGCCTCGCACTCGCCGACCTTGCCGAGCCGCGCGAGCGCCATGGCGTGCACGTGGTGCGCCTTCGCCTCGCCCGCGGCATCTCCGGCGGCCGCGAGCGTGTCGGCCGCCGCCGCGACCGCGTCGACCGTCGCGCGCAGCGACTGCGGATCGGTGAGCACGGCGTGCTGGCCGGCGAGGCAGGTGTGCCAGCCGCGCAGGCGATCCGAGCCGTCGGCGAAGCGGCCGAGCTCTGCGATCCCCTTCGCCGCCGTGGCGACGTCGCCGGACGCGAGCAAGGCCTCGCACCAGTCGAGTGCCAGGTCGGCGCGCGCGGGGTCCGTCTCGTCGAGCCGCGCGAGCGCGCGGCCGAGGAGGCTCGCCGCCACCGGCACGTCGTCGCGTGCGAGGGCGCGGCGCCCCGCCGCGGCGAGGTGGCGCGCGGCACGCTCGCCGAGCGCTCGACCCTGCACGTCGAGCGGACCCAGGTCACGCAGGCTCTGATGGGCCTGCTCGAGGTGCCAGCCGAGCGTTTCGTCGTGCTCGACGGCCTCGCCGGCCTTCGCCTCGAGCCAGTCCGCGAAGCGCGCGTGCAGCTCGGCTCGCGTGCCCTTGAGGACCCGCCGGTACGCGGCATCCCGGATGAGCACGTGGTGGAACCGTAGCACCGGCTCGCCGAGCAGCCACCCGACGTCGGGCTCGATCAGCTCGCTCCGTCGCAGCGACTCGAGACGCGCGTCGAGATCGGCGACGTCGCGCGGCAGGAGCTGTGCGACGGCCGTCCGCGAGAACTGCCGGCCGACGACCGCCGCGCGCTCGAGCACGGTCCGCTCCTCCGGCCGGAGCCGCTCGATGCGCGCCGCGAGGAGCGCCTGGATCGTCGGCGGCATCTCGAGCGCCGCGAGCTCCACGCCCATCACCCAACGACCGCCCTCGCGCTTGAGCGCGCCGTCCTGCACGAGCATCCGGACGAGCTCGCCCACGAAGAGCGGGTTCCCTTCGCTGGTCGCGAGCACGCGCCCGGCGATGGCCGCGGGCAGGGCGTCGGCGCCGACCACGTTCGCCGCGAGCCGGGTCGCCGCCGCGGCGTCGAGCCCGCCGAGCGTCACCACGTCGGCGACGAGCGCGCCGGGCGCGGCGAGCGACGAGCGCAGCTCGCGCAGCTCCGGGCGCGCCGCGACGAGGACGAGGAGCGGCACGCCGGCGCTCCATTGCACGAGGTGCTCGGTCAGGTCGAGCAGCAGCGGCTCGGCCCACTGGAGGTCGTCGATCGCGAGGACCACCGGTCGCGTCGCGGCGATGGCGGCGAGGAGCCGGCGCACGACGAAGAAGGTCTCCTCCGGCGACGCCGGGGTGCCGGCGAGAAGCGCCGCGATGCCGTCGGCGATGCGCGCGGACTCGTCGCCGGAGACGAGCGCGCCGACGGCGGTCCGAACGGCGTCGCGGTCCGCGCCGTCATCGAGGCCGAGGCAGGTGCGCAACGCCGCGACGAGCGGCGCGAACGTCGCGCCGCCGGCGGCGTCGCAATGCGCCGCCAGCACCGTCGAGCGGTCGCCGAGGCGCCGCGCGAGCTCCGCGAGGAGGCGCGACTTGCCGAGCCCCGGCGAGCCGAGGATCACGGCCAGCCGCGCGCCCGGCGCGGCGACCGCCGCCTCGTAGACGGCCAGCA
>DATJZY010000054.1 GCA_035577985.1 Candidatus Eisenbacteria bacterium | reverse complement strand
GCACGGCGACGGGTGGGAGACGGGCATCCACGGGACGCCGCACCCGGAGCTGCTCGGCAAACCCGTCAGCGGCGGATGCGTCCGCATGCGGAACGCCGACGTCGTTCGCGTCTACGAGCACGTCCGGATCGGGACACCGGTCGTCATCGAGCCGTAGCGCGTCCGCGCGCTGGCCGATCGTCAGTCGTTCTTCTCGATGTCGCGGCTCGCGCATCGCCTTGCCGTCGAACGGCGACCCCGGGAGCACCGTCAGATCGATCAGCCGGGGAGCGTCGGCGCCGGCACGACGCGGCGGCGCGTGCGCAGCTCAGTCTCCCGACAGCTGGCGGATCTTCAAGATCAACGCGATCAGCGCGAGCGCCAGGATGCCCAGGAACACGAGCAGCCCGCGGCGGCGGGTGCCGAGCTCGTCGAGGCCTGCGCGCGCTCCGACGAGCGCGCTCTGCGCGTGCTTGATCCCATCATCGTACTTGGCGAGGAACGGACCGTCGGGGGCGCTCGAGAAGGTGTGGACCAGCACCTCGAGCTCGATCTGCGCGGCCACGGCCGCATCCACGTGCGGCTCGACCTGCCGCACCTCGACCCCCCCACGCCGGGCCACGAGCAGCAGGCGCTGGGCGCGTGCCGTCGCACTCGTGAGCAAGCGCATGTGATCCACGAATGCCTTGCCCGTCGCGACCGCAGCGCCCTCGTCGGGCGGATGGCAGCTCGCGCAGCTCAGCGCGGTGCTCGTGGCGGCCGCGGCGGTGTTCTCCGCCGTCCCGATGCGGAACTTCGTGAACAGGCGTTCGAACTCGGGGCGGAGGCTGGGGCTGGCCCCCGTCGCCGATGGTGCCGTCGTGTGGGTCGGGAGCGTGCGCGCCTGCGCGACCAGCCACTCGAAGAGCGCGGGTCCGCGGAGGCCCGTGGCGGCTGCCTGTTGGAGGAGAGCGCTGCGCAACGACTCATACCGGCTTTGCGCTCTCGCGCCCTCGTCGCCGGGCTCCTGCTCGTGACAGAACTCGCAGGGCGTCTCCGGCAGGGGCGACAGCATCTCGATCGTCGCGCGCGTGATGCCGTGGTTGCCGTGGCAGGTCGCGCACTGCGTGAACGAGACCGTCCGCCGGAGCGTGGCCTGCGGGGAGTCGTGGCAGTCCGCGCATCCGGCCTCGCCCGCGCCTGCCATCAGCGCCTCGTGCTGCTCGAAGGCGACGGCCTTCGGGCTGGCGCGGAAGAGCTCGGCCTCGCGCGCGTGACACTGGCCGCACACGAAGGCGACGGATTCGAGTCCCGGGGGCTGGGCGCCGTGATTCCCGTGGCAATCGTTGCAGGTGGGTGCCGACAGATCCTCGCGCACGAGCAGGAACTCGGCGTGGATGCTGCGCCGCCATCGCGCGTACTGGTCGGTCGGCAGCGGCCGGCCGTCAGGGAGCCGGTAGCGCGCCATCCGCGCGGCGTCGGAATGGCACGTGCTGCACGTCTCCGCCACGTGCCGCGGGTGGACCGGGGACGCGACGTCGGCGGGAGACAGGATGCCGTGCGTGCCGTGGCAGTCGACGCAGGTCGCGACGTTCGCGTCGCCCTGCTTCAGGAGCTCACCGTGGCGGCTCGTCCAGTACTCCCGCTCCTGATCGACCCGGGCCCCGGGCTTGAAGCGCTTCATGAACGCGGGATCCGAATGGCAGCGGCCGCAGAACGCCGGGACGTCGGCGCGCTTCGGCGCGCCGCGGAACGGGTTGGCCGCGTATGCCTCGTCCATCGCCTCGAGGGAGTCGGCGAGCGCGGGGTCGGGATTACCGCCGTGGCAGTCGTGGCACGACAGACCGGCGGCGGCATGCACGCCGCCCTTCTCGTGCTCCACGATCGCGGGCGACGCCTCGCCCGCCACGTCGGCGTTCGCGTGGCAGATCGTGCACGAGGTGGCTCGCGGCTCGGCCTGCGCAGCCACCCGAACCGCCATGAGCACCGCCACGACGAGTCCTGCGGTCCTCATCCACCTCCACCGTTCTCGTGCCGCTCGATCGCCCACGCGAAGAGCCACACCAGGATGCCGGCTCCGAGCACGGCGTAGACCGGGGCGAGCGAGCGATAGCCCCACGCCGTGAGCGCCACCATGTAGACGACCGCCACCACGCCGACGGCCGTGAACACGGGGCTCCGTCCGCGCCGCACGACCCCCCGGTCCAGGAAGGGGACGAGCAGCAGCAGCAGCGCGGCCAGGCCGAAGCCCAGAATCGGGATCGCCTCGTATTCGAGCCCGCCGATCGAGCCACCGGGCATGACCTTCAGCGTCTCGAACATGAACATGAAGTACCACTCGGGTCGGATGTCCGGGGGCGCGGGCGCGAAGGCGTCGGCCTTCTCGCCGAGCTCCCAGGGGAACAGCGCCGCGAGCGCGGCGAGCACGCCGAGCGCGACCAGCCAGCCGAGGAAGTCCCGCAGCGCGTAGTGCGGAAAGAACGGCATGGGCCGGCGTCGCCTCGCCTCGTCTGCCGCCGGCGGCGGTACGCTCATGCCGAGGAGCTGGACCAAGAGCAGGTGAAGCCCCAGCACGACGACCATGAGCGCCGGCAGGATCGCGACGTGCCAGCCGTAGAAGCGCGACACGGTGGCCGTCGTCACGCGCTCGCCGCCCCGGAGAAACCGCATGATCCACTCGCCGACGACCGGGATCGTGGACGGGATCTGCGTGCCGACGCGGGTCGCGAAGAAGGCGAGCTCGTTCCAGGGCAGCAGATAACCGGAGAAGCCGAAACCGAGCGCCAGGAAGAACGCGACGCAGCCGGTGACCCAGGTGAGCTCGCGGGGCGGGCGGTACGCCTTCGTGAAGTACACCGAGGCGAGGTGCAGGAAGGCGAAGAAGATCATGAGGTTCGCCGACCAGGAGTGCAGCGACCGGATGAGCCAGCCGAACGACACGTTGGTCATGATGAGCTCGACCGACTCGAACGCCTCGGTGGCGGTCGGGCGGTAGTACAGCATCAACAGGATGCCGGTCAGGACCTGGACGACGAAGAAGAAGAGCGTCATGCCGCCGAAGTAGTAGATGGCGGCGTAGCGGTGGACCGGTACCGTCTTGTGGCGCGCGAACTCGAGCAGCGCGCCCAGGGAGAGGCGCTCCTCGAACCATTCGTAGATCCTCGTGCGCGCGGGCTTCAGGGCTCAGCTCCGTGAGACGATTACGCGTGCCGAGCCTTCGGCCCCGGCCACGACGTGGACGCCGAAGGGCGGCAGCGGCTTCGGAGGCGGCCCACCCACGACCTGGCCCTGCAGATTGAACTGCGCGTTGTGGCAGTTGCAGTGGATGATCTGGTTGGCCTTCAGATACTCCACGATGCAGGCGAGGTGGGTGCAGACCGCGGAGAAGGCGCGGAAGTCCGTCTCGCCGACGCGCACGACGATGACGGGCTCGCTGCCGAAGCGGACGATCTTGTATCCCTTGGCGACGAACTCGGGGTCGTTGGCTGCGCCGGCGTCAACCTCGTTGGTCGCGGCCGTCTCGACCTCCGGTGGATTCAGGAAACGCGCAACCGGATACACGATGGAGGCGAGCAGCGCTCCGAACGACGTGCCGAGGAACCAGTTGAGCAGCCGGCGACGATCCGGATCGGGGATCGTGCCCGGGGTCACGTCCGCCGGCACCGCATCACCCGAACGCTCCTGCCGCCCGCTCGCCTCACTTCAGGCTGAGCAGGTAGTCGACTAGCGCCTTCAGCTCCTCGTCGGTGTACTTGAACTTCGGCATCTTCGTGTCCGGCTTCACCGCCTTGGGGTCCTGCAGGTACTTCTCGAACCAGGCGCGATCGTGCTTGCCGCCGACACCGTCGAGCGGGCCGCCCTTGTCGGCCTGCTTGCCGCCCTCGCCCTTGATGCTGTGACACAGCTTGCACTTCTTGTCGTAGGCCTCGGGCGCGCCGCTTTGGGCGTACGCGAGGGAGGTTCCGGCGAGCACGATGACACCGAGCCAGCGTAATCCGAGACCCATGAGCGATCTCCTTCTCGTCGTTGCGATCGGTTGGTCGAACGCGACGTCTTCGCGTCGTCGATCGAGCGCTGCTCGACACCTCGGCGGTGTCGTGCGGGCGCGCGGACCTGAAAAGCACTTCTCGCTTCCGGGGACAAGAGGAGACGCTCACAGCCTCCGCCGGTAGAGGCGACGCGCGGGTGATCAGGGCCCGACGTCGGCTCGAGGGCGTCGCGGTCGAATTGGCGTGGGTGGTACTCCTCCTCGCCCGCTCAGTAGGGCCGGTCGCCGACCACCGTCACGCGCTCCATCACGCGCACTTGGGGCCAGTAGTCCGAGCTCGCATAGTGCTGGGTCGAGCGGTTGTCCCAGAAGGCGATCGAGTTCTTCCGCCAGCGGAAGCGCACCTGGTACTCGGGATAGCTCGCCTGTTGATAGAGGTATGCGAGCAGGCGGCGGCTCTCATCGGGCTCGAATCCCTCGACGTGGCTCGTGAAGCCGCGATTCACGTACAGCATCTTCTCACCGGTCGCCGGATGCGTGCGCACGATCGGGTGCGACACCGCAGGATACTCCTTCTGCTTCGTGGCGAGCTCCTCGGGCGAGAGCATGCGCCCGAAGGTGATCGTGAAGTCGTGCACGGCGCGCAGGCCGTCGATCTGCTCGCGCACCTGCCCGGGCAGGCCCTGGTAGGCGGCGGCCATGTCGGCGAAGAGCGTGTCGCCTCCCACCGGCGGACATTCGCGGCAGCGCAGGATCGAGCCCAGCGACGGCGCGACCCGCCACGTGACGTCGGAGTGCCAGGCGTTCTCGTAGCCGCCGATGCTCTCGTTCTTCGCCAGCAGGACGACCTCGGGGCAGCCCTCGGGCGACGGCAGGAAGGGATGGATCTCGAGCTCGCCGAAGCGCCGTCCGAAGGCCGCATGCTCGGCGGGCGAGAGGTCCTGATCGCGGAAGAAGAGCACCTTGAAGGCGAGCAGCGCGCGCTCGACCTCGGCGAAGGTCTCGTCGTCGAGCGGCCGTCGCAGATCGACGCCCGAGATCTCGGCGCCCAGCGTCGCGCCGAGCTGCTCGACGCCGATGCGCCCGAAGCGCATGGCCGCCAGCTCGTCCCGCCGCGCGCGCAGGAACTTCTTCGGACCGACCGGAGCCGTGAAGTCGATCTTCATGGGCGCCAGCATGGCAAAGTCGGCCGGGTGCCGGAAAGTCCCGACCGGCCTCGTCACTTTGAAGAGGCCGAAAATTCTGGCAATGCGGGTCCATGCCGTGGAATGGACCCAGCCCTCGAGCGCACGGACACCGCAGGGTGCCGGCCCCGCATGGCCTAGTTGCCCTTCTCCTGGCGTTCGCCGCAGGCTGTGGGGTCGCCGGGCCGCGTCCCGAGCCGACGCCGACGACCGCGAAAAAGGACCTCTACCTTCTGCTGCGCCTCGACGAGCGGCGGCTCTACGTCGTGGAGAACGACGTCAAGAAGCCGCCGCAGGGGTATCCAGTCGCCATCGGGCAGCCGCGGTGGCCGACGCCAGCGGGACGGTTTCAGGTCACGGAACTGGTCGAGAATCCCGACTTCCTGGCGTTCGACTTCAACAACCCCAACTTGCCCGATCGCGGACGCGTTCCGCCGGGTCTCAACAACCCGCTCGGTCTTCGCTGGATAGGCTTCGCGAATGCGCACGGCTGGCAGGTCGGCTTCCACGGTACCACCAAGACCTCGGCGCTGGGACGAGCCGTGAGCCACGGCTGCGTGCGCATGTCGAACCACGATGTCGTCGAGGTCTACGACCGCGTCAAGCTCGGGACCGAAGTGGTCGTCGAGCAGTAGCGGCGATCGGCTCGCTCGTCCGCGCACCGCGATGGCGCGAGAACGCTCTACGAGATCACGATCGTCGCGAAGCTGAGCGACACGTTCTCGGTCGGAATCTCGATCGAGCACGAAGCCGGCGCACCCGATGCGAAGCTCGAGATCAAGACCGTTCCCAGGGTGTACGTCGTCGCGACCGTGACGCCGTCGGCGGCGAAGATCTCGAGCGTGCCGGTCGCAATCGGCGTTCCCAGCACCGCGTCCATGGCGATCGCGGGCGAGGCCTTGTCGACCGGTTTCGTCACCGTGAAGTCGATCACGTTCGGCGGCCCTCCGACGGGAGCCGGCTCGAGCGCAACGTGATAGGCGTCGACGACCATGCTGCCGCCGGCTCCGTCGCCGACGATTCCCGCGAGCGTGAGCCGACCGATCGCGTGACAGGGCGGCGGCCCGTTCGACCCGGGCGTCCCGGGCGGTCCTTGCGGCCCGGTCTCGCCGGGCGTGCCCGCCGCGGCCCACGAGAGCGACTGCTCCTTCTTCTTGCAGCCCCCCGCCCCATCCACGATGCGTACGCGGCCGGTCGCCGTCATGACGCAGGCGTTGATCTGCGACCCGGTCTGCGCGGCGGCCGAGCCGGCGAGCCCCAGGAGCATGGCGCTCGCGACCGTGCGGTGCAGGGCCCTCACTCCGCTCCTCGTCCGCTTCCGCATGCCTGCCTCCTCGTCGCGCCAATACGCCCGGGCGATCCGGCTGGCAACCACCCTCCGTAGGACTCAGAGCGCGTTCAGGCCTTCCGGCGGCTGGTCAGCTACATTGCCAGCGTGGCGCCGGTCCTTGTAGAAGCGTCTGGCGACACGCAGGGGTCCGATGGACATCTCCGACGTCAAATACGCGCGCAGCGGCGATCTCAACATCGCCTACCAGAGATGGGGCTCGGGTCCGGACCTGATCATCATTCCTGGGCTGCTCTGCAACGTCGAGCTCACCTGGGAGCACGAGACCTACCGCCGGAGCCGCGAGTACATGGGCAAGTACGTCCGGGTGATCGAGTTCGACAAGCGGGGCATGGGCAGCTCCGATCGCTTCGAGGCGACGCCGACCCTCGAGCAGCGGATCGACGACATCAAAGCCGTCATGGACGCCGAACAGATCGAGCGCGCGCACGTCCTCGGTCTCTCCGAAGGCGGGATCATGGCGCAGTTCTTCGCCGCCATGTTCCCGGAGCGAGTCGATCGCCTCGTTCTCGCGAACTCCATGGTCGGCCTCTCGGCGCGCGGCGACCTCCGGCGTCACGATGACGATCCGCCGATGCGCCAGCGGGAGGTGCTCGACCGCTTCAATCGTATGATCGACGGATGGGGGCGCGCGCCCGAGCACATGGTCGATCTCTTCGCCCCGAGCCGGAACGACGACCCGGACTTCATCCGGTGGGTCGGGCGCTTCCAGCGCCAGACGTGCAGCCGGGGGGACCTGCGACGTCAGTTCGACAGCATCCTCGGTCTCGACGCCAACGCCCGGCTCGGGGACATCCGGGCACCGACGCTGGTCTTGAACGTGGTCGGCGACCGGTGCATCCCCCCGGCGTTCGGCCGTTACCTGGCCGAGCACATCGCCGGGGCGCGGTATGTGCAGTGGCCGGGCGAGGATCACCTCTGCTGGATCATGCCGAGCTGGCGTGAGCTGAACGACGTCTGGCTCGAGTTCGTGACCGGCCGCGCCCCGGTGGCGCAGAGCGAGCGGCGGTTCGCGACCGTGCTCTTCACCGACATCGTGGACTCGACCGCGCGCTCGGCCGGGGTGGGCGACGCCGCCTGGCGCGAGATGCTCGACCGCCACGACCGCATCGCCTGGCAGATGGCGGGCCGTCACGCGGGGAAGCTGGTCAAGAACACGGGCGACGGGCTTCTCATGACCTTCACGACACCTTCGGACGCCGTGGCGTGCGCGACGGAGCTCGTGAGCGAGCTGAAGCGCATCGGCCTCGGGATACGAGCCGGCCTGCACGCGGGGGAGATCGTCGTGCGCGAGGACGGCGACGTGACCGGTCTCGCGGTGAACCTCGCGGCGCGCGTGCAGCAGACGGCCCCCGGTGGCGTGACCTGGGTCTCGTCGACCGTGCGCGATCTCCTCCTCGGCGGGAACTGGTCGTTCACCGAGCGGGGCGAGCACGCACTCAAGGGCATCGACGGTGCGTGGCGGCTCTACGAGCTGGCCGGGTAGCGCGACGGGCGCCTACGTCCTCGGCCCAGGCGGTCGAATGACGCCGACGGGCTAGTGGGTGGCAGCGCTGCGCGGGCGGGTCACCCAATACGCCGCCCCGGAACGCCCGGAGCGAGTCGCGGAGGCGCGGCTCACGGTGATCGGAACGGAGACGTCCGGGCCATCCGATCGTGATGGTGGACGACGAAGCCCCGGTTGAAGGCGGCTCGCGCTCCATTTCGTCGCGCAGCGAACACCGCTGCGCCCCGGCAGGTGTCCGTGGCGAGGAACTTGCTCAGCTCTCGCGACGCGGGGTCGTGATCTCCGACATCGAACCGGACACACGACACGACGTCGGCTCGATGCGGATGCGGCCCCGCCAGAAGGAGCCGGGTACCGCATGGTCACGCGGACAGGGACTGTTCGTCCTCTCGGGGATGGTGTCGGCGACGAGCGCTCGGGCGCACGCGCGCCGCCGCGCGCGCCGCGCGGACGGCGTCCACAACGATCGCATGTTCCATCGCCAAGCAACCAGGGAGAGAGCACATCATGACTTTTCTGAAGGGGATGCTGCGCGTCGCGCCTGCGCTCGCCGTCGCGCTCTTGTCCGCCACGAGCTGGGCGCAGCAGACCGACGTCTTCGCGATCAACTACTTCGACAACGCGTCCTGGGAGTCTTCCACCGACGGCACCGTGCGGATCACGAATCCCGGGACGACGGGCGCACCGACGCTCGCCGATCCGACCGCGGGCGACCTGTGCGCGATGGTCTACGTGTTCCGTCCCGATCAGCAGCTCGCCGAGTGCTGCGGCTGTCCCGTGTCGCCGAACGGCCTCGTCACGCTCTCGGTCCGCTCCGATCTCACCAACAACCCGCTGACGTCCGACAGCTTCCCCAGCGGTGTGATCAAGATCGTCTCGTCGACCGGAACCGTCGAGACGAGCGACCGGGGGCACTCGCGTCTCAAGTGCGACGCCACCGCGCCCGTTCCGACCCCGAGCCTCATCGCGTGGGGAACCCACGTGCAGGACTCGGGAGCGGTGACCGAGACCGCCTTCGAGAAGGCGCCGCTCGGCACCGACGAGCTGACGACGCTCACCGACAAATGCGGCGACATCCGCGACAACGGCAGCGGACATGGGGTCTGCTCATGTGGGGTCGACGGGGAGAAGCCATGAGCGCGCGTGAACGGAGGACATGGCCATGCTGCACATCCTACGAAGGCTGACGAACCTCTCGGTCGTCCCGGGTGCGATCGCGCTCGCGACCCTCGCGGGCGCGGGACACGTCCGCGCCCAGACCCTTCCCACCGACGTCTTCAAGATGGACCGCTTCACGCGCAGCACGACGTCCGCGGCGAAAGACCTCGACGGCTCGGTCCGGATCTCGAATCCGGGTAGCGCCGGCCTGCGGGCGTGGGCTGCGCATCCTGAAGGGTCCGACGGCGACGGCAAGGCGCTATTCACGACGGAGACCCCGTTCCAGGACGCCGCGCTCACGGCGGCGGAGCTCGATGATCTCACCGAGAAGTGCGGGGACATCCTCGACAACGGGAGCGGTGCCGGACAGTGTCGATGTGAAGAAGAGAAGGATTCAATCGGGGCCCGCCGACCCGGATCGCCGGAGCCGGGAACGCTCTGCGCAAACCTCTACGTGCTCGCCGCCGACCAGCAGCTGACCGAGTGCTGCGCGTGTCCGGTGACGCCGAACGGCTTGCTGAAGCTCTCGATCCGACGCGACCTGACGTCGAACCCGCTGACGGGCGATCTGCCCGACCGAGGTGTAGTCGCGCTCCTGTCGTCCGTTCCCGGGGCGACCGGCGACTGCGACCCGTCGGTGCCGACGCTCCCTACTTCGTCGACGACGACCACCGTACCGACCACGACGTCGACGACCACGACCAACCCCAACGAAACCACCACCACTGCGCCGACGACGACCACGCCGTCCTCGACGGTGACGTCGACGACGATTGTCGGCACGGGGCTGTCGGCCTGTGACACACTCGCCGGTGCGCAACGACTGGAATGCGCGCTCGGAACCATCGGTGTCGATCCGGCCTGCGACGGCAGCACCATCAAGCCTGCCGTCAGCCGGATGCTCGCGCGCCGGATGACTGCGGCGCAGAAGAAGGTTCAGGCCGCCGACCAGAGCGGAGACCGAGCCTTCGTCCACGCCCTCGATCGGGCGGACAAGACGCTGGCCGGCGTCGAGCGCAGCCTGATCAAGGCGGCCAAGCGGCGCCGCGTGACGGCGTCGTGTCTGGCGTTGCTCCAGGATCAGATCGGTGGGGCGCGCAGCGCCGTGACGGCGCTCCGGTAGCCCCATCCGGAGGAACAGGTGCAACGACGGGGTGGCTCGGGGACGACCCGGCCACCCCGTCCGACAAGTGAACCTCACGGAAGGCACCGGACGTCCGGACCGACCTCGCGCAGCCCCGGAGCGGCGACGACCCGCCATCCCGTGAACCGGTGGCGGAGATCGATGGGACCGCAGAGGCGCGCCGTTCTCCCGCGGCCGTCCCTGACGACATCCGCCAGCACCGATGCTTCCCAGCCGTCGCTGCGAAGGAGCTTCAGCGTCGTCACGTCGTGTCGCGGTCGTACGCCGCGAAGAAAGTCCCGCACGACGGCCACCTCGCAGTCGTCGGGCGCCGTCCGCCAGTCCGTGCACTCACTACCGGGTCGTCGGCTCGGACGCTCGCCGAGCACGAGCACGCTCCGCCGGCCGTCGATGCTCCACGTTCCCAGGCGGTCGAGCACGTTCTGCCCGAGCAGCAGCTGCGCGTACGGTCCACCGACGGAGGCCGTCACGTCGCGAAACTCATGATCGCCGATGCGCAGGCTGTGGATCAGGAATCGCCTGTTGCTGACCATGCGGCCGTCGGCGAGCCGATACGTGCCATCGGGAAGATACACCGGAGGCGCCGCGCCCCGAGGGAACAGCGCTCGCAGCACGTCGCTCGACACCTGCACCTCGCCGGCTCCGGTGTCGACGATGAACGGACGGACGAGCCGGCCGTTGAGCGTCACGGGTATCCGGTACATCGACCCGTCGCGCGTGAGCGCGATCTCGCGTCCGGCAGCGCCGGCTCGGCCGGCGAGGCTGGCCAGCAGGAGCGCCACCGCACATCCAGTCGCGCGGAAGGCGTGACGATGACGCCGTGTCATGGATGCGCCGTCATCACACGAGACGGCCCGCGGCAGGTGAAGCTCTCCGCCGCGAGGACGTCGCCCGCGCCCTTGTATGCCATCCGTTGCGGGTATGGGCAGAGCTTGCGCGTGAGCGTCCTGTTGCCCGTGGTCGTCCCCGCTCCGTCGAGCGTCGCCGGGGCCACGCCTTCCTCACGCCACTTCACGACGGCGCTCAACGGATCCACGGGATAGGGCCCCTCGCGCCCGGTGGAGCAATGCGGCGAGTTCGGCGGAAGGAACAGGCGCGCGAACTCCGCCGTGCGCCGAAGGCCACCGTTCCGCGCTACGACCCGCTTGTAGTAGTGGATCGTCCCGCGCGGAAAGATCAGCTGATCGGCGAGACCATGCCAGATGATGATCTTGCCGCCGCGCGCGCTGAACGCCGAGAGGTCGGGATCATCCGTCGCGAGCACGTCGCGCCACTCCCTCACCGAGGTGTCGAAATCATCGGCGAGCTGGTCCAGCGTCTCGCCGTGCCAGTCCCAGGTCGGATCCTCGTGGATGAAGAACCGCAGCCACTGCTCGGCGATCGCGAACGGCGTCGCATCGCCGGGCACCGTCGCCGCGAGCGTCAGGATGGGCACGGTGCCCAGGTCCGTTCCCGGCTCGAGGCCGTACCACAGAAGCTTCCCGTTCGCGCGACGCGGCCCTCGCCAGATCTGCTGCAGGACCGCCGCGTCGGCTTTGGTGAGCGCACCGCACGGCGTCGGCAACCCGACGAGCTTGCGCGCCGAAAAGCGGCAGAAGCGCGCGTCCATCAGCCCGTCCTTCGCACCGTCGGCCGTCCCGTCGCACGCGCGGCGCACCGCCGCGTTGGCCGCCACCTGCTTGCACAGTGGGAGGTAGTTCTTCCGAGCATGCATGACGAGGGGCGGCCACATCTCGGCGGGGACGAAGCGGGTCCAGTTGATCGCCGGCGACGCCGCCACGATTCCGTCGAAATCCTCGGGAAAGCGCGTCGCCTCCGTGATGCCCTCGCGGCCCCCGCTGGAGCAGCCGTTCCAGTACGAGAACGCCGGCGGCTGGCCGTAGAAGAGATTGATGAGCGCCTTCGTCTTGACGGCCATCTCGTGGTTGGCGCGGTACGCGAAGTCGTCGATCAGCGCGGTGTCGAGCCCCGTCGGCGACCATGCCCACTCGGCCGACAGCGGGCTGCCCATGTGCCCCGTATCGGTCGTCGATCCTGCGTAGCCGGCTATCACCGACCCGAGCGGCGCTGCCACGGTCCCGTTCATGCCTCCACCACCAAGAGCGAGGTAGCGTCCGTTCCAGGTCGTCGTGGGAAGCCCCACGATGACGTTGATCTGCTCGGGCACGACGAGCGTCACCTTGCAGTACTCGGGTGCGGGACCGGCCTTGGGAACGACGACGGCGCTCGTTATGCGGCTGCCGTCCGCGAAGCTCTCCGTGGCCAGGCTTTCGCAGCCTCGAACCGCTCTCGATCCACTGCCGCGAGCGCCGCCCGCCGTGGCGACGATCACGGCCATCGCGAGAGCGAAGTGGCGTCTTCTCACCAGGCGGATCCTCCGCACGACCATAGTCGGATCGGCGACGTCGGCGCCAGCGAGGTCAGTCACGGGTCGTGTCTCAATCAAACTGAGGCACTACCCAGTCACGCGAGGTGCCGGCGCGCTCGCGCGATCGGGTCGGCCTCGCTGTCCGGTGCCGTCAGCTCGCGGCGGCGGCCGCCGCCGGCTCGCTCCGGAAGGTGAGGCCCTCGAACGCGCCGGACCGCCGCCACTCGTCGATGTACTGGAAGTAGGCGACCGGCCCGAGCGGGTACCCGCCCACGTTCAGCCGCTCGCGGCGGCCGATCGGCCCGCCCTCGTTGTTGTAGTAGCCGGGCGTGCAGTCCGGATTGCCGAGGAAGCCCTGCGGGCTGCTCTCGATGAGGTCGACCCAGGCGTTCTCCGCGGCTTCGGTGACCTCCACCTCCGCGGCGCCGACGTCGAGCGCGTGGCGGAGGATCGCGGCGATCGTCTTGCCGGCGTCGTCCAGGTTCTGCGTGATGTTCGAGATGAGGTTGCCGTTCTGCCCCAGCCCGACGATGAAGAGGTTCGGGAAGCCGTGCACGTGCATGCCGTGCATCGTGCGCATGCCGTCGGCCCAGTCCGCCGACAGCGTACGGCCGCCGCGGCCGATCGTCTCGAAACCCGCGCGGCGGGAGTAGTCGGTCGCGAACTCGAAGCCCGACGCGAAGACGAGACAGTCGACGTCGTAGTGAACGCCGGCGACCCACACGCCGGTCGCGTCGATGCGCTCGACGCCCTTGCCGTCGGTGTCGACCAGGTGGACGTTCGGGCGGTTGTAGGTCTGCAGGTACTCGTCGTGGAAGCACGGGCGCTTGCAGAGCTGCCGGTACCACGGCTTGAGCGCGGCCGCCGTCTTCGGGTCTTTCACGATGGCGTCGACCCGCGCACGGATCTCGGTCATCTTTTCGTCGTCGCTGTCCTCGAACGCCTTCTGGATCGCCGCCATGTCGAGGATGCTGCCGCTGGCGCCCATGTCCTGGACGACGCGGTCGCGGACCCGGATGGCGATGTCGGTCCACCCGTCCTTCACGAGGTCCTCGTCGGCGAAGCCGCCGGTCTGCAGGGTGGCGAAGTTGGTGAGCCACTCCTGCTGCCACCCGGGCTTCAGCGCCTTGAACCATGCCGGATCGATCGGGTGGTTGTTGCGGACGTCGATCGACGACGGCGTGCGCTGGAAGACGAAGAGCTCCTTCGCGTCGCGCCCGAGCGGGGGGATGCACTGCACCGCCGTGGCGCCCGTGCCGATGATGGCGACGCGCTTGTCGGCGAGCTTCGTCATCGGCGCACCGGACGGATCGCCGCCGGTGTAGGGGTAGTCCCAGCGCGAGGTATGGAACCAGTGGCCGCCGTACGTCTCGATGCCGGGGATGCCGGGCAGCTTCGGCCGGTTGAGCGGCCCCGTGCCCATGGCGACGAAGCGCGCGCGGATCCGATCGCCGCGGTCCGTATGGACGACCCAGCGGGACGCGGCGTCGTCCCACTCGAGGCGCGTCACCGACGTCGAGAGGAGCGCATTCTCGTAGAGGCCGAACTGCTTCGCGATCCGCTGCGCGTGCGCGAAGATCTCGGGCGCGAACACGTACTTCATCGTGGGCGTGTGCCCGGTCTCTTCGAGGAGCGGCAGGTAGACCATCGCCGCCGTGTCGCACATGGCCCCCGGGTATCGGTTCCAGTACCAGACTCCGCCGACGTCGCCCGCGCCGTCGATGATGCGGACGTCGGTGATGCCGGCCTGCTTCAGCCGGGCGCCCGTGCACAGCGCCGCGAAGCCGCCGCCGATGAAGGCCACCGTGACCTCGTCGAAGCAGGGCTTCCGCTCGACTCTGGGCGTGAACGGATCGTCGACGAGGTGGGCGAAGGGGCCCGTCGGCTCGACGTACTGCGCGTTCCCGTCGGGCCGGAGGCGCTTGTCGCGCTCCTCACGGTACTTGGTGCGCAGGGCTTCGCGGTCGATCGGCTGGAGAGTCATCGGGTGTGACAAGCAGCGGGAATGCCAGGGCGACGGGCCCCGGACTCGTTGCCACATCTCGCAGGATCGGGAAAGCGGCGGTCCTCGATTCCCAAGTGCCGAAACAGGCCGGCGCGAAGGCCGACCGTCGCGGATTCCTTCGCGCCCCGGCCGCGTGGTGTGCATCGTGCTAGCGGGCATGAGGGGCGACATGGCGATGCTGCTCGTGTTCGACCGGATGCCCGAGCTCGCCGGCGCGGCCGCGGAGCGGCCGCCGCTTGCACCGGCGAAGTAGGCGGCAGGGGAACGGCGGGAGCATGACCGTCTCGCGAGTGGCGATCGCGCTCGGGCTCGCGCCCTCGCCGGCGCACGTCGACGGGATCGTGCATCCCGACTTCGTCGGCGTCGTCGAGGCGCTGCGGTGGCAGCTCGCGACCTACCCCGGTGGCGCGGCCGTATGCGTCTACCAGCGCGGCGAGTGCGTGGCCGACCTGTGGGGCGGCATGCGCGACGAGATCGGCCGTCCCTGGCTCCGCGAGACGATGGCGCCGAGCTTCTCCACCACCAAGGGCGTCGCCTCCACGCTCGTGCACGTGCTCGTCGACCGCGGGCTCATCGACTACGACGCGCCGGTCGCCGCGTACTGGCCGGAGTTCGCCCAGCACGGCAAGAGCGCGATCACCGTGCGCCACGTGCTCGCGCATCAATCGGGGCTGTACCACATCCGCCAGATGGTCGACCGCGCCGAGCGCATGCTCGACTGGCAGCACATGATCCGTGCGATCGAGAGCGCGACGCCTATTCACCCACCCGGCATGCGGACCGGATACCACGGGCTCACCTACGGCTTCCTCGTGGGCGAGCTGGCCCAGCGCGTCGGCGGCAAGCCGTTCCCCGACCTCGTGCGCCAGTACATCGCCAAGCCGCTCGGGTTGGATGGGCTCTACGTCGGTGCGCCGCGCGAGGAGCTGCCGCGCGCGGCCAAGCTCATCTGGCCGCAGCGCGGGCTCCAGCGGCTGCTCGAGACCGGTCTCGTGCGCATCGGCGGTCGCGAGCTCGGCGACTACATCGACGCACCGGCCCGGCTCCTCCAGCGCGGGCTCGACGCCGTGGGCGTGCAGCTCGATCTGCCGAGCATCCTCGACGCGCTCGCGCCGCGCGGCATCGCCGCCTTCGACTTCGGCGCGGACGCCACGCTCCAAGTCGCCATCCCGGCCGCGAACGGGCTCTTCACGGCGCGGGCCCTCGCCCGCATGTATGCCGCCCTCGCGGGCGGCGGCATGCTCGACGGCGTACGGCTGCTGTCGCCCGAGACGCTCGCGCGCGCCACCCAGGTGCAGGCGTCGACGTCGTCGCGCGTCGTCATTCCCTTCGACATGCGTTGGCGGCTCGGCTACCACGGCGTCTTCACGACGCGCGGCGTTCCGCGTCGCGCCTTCGGCCACTTCGGCTTCGGGGGCTCCGGCGGCTGGGCGGATCCGAGCCGCGAGCTCGCGGTGGCGCTCATCGTGAATAGCGGCATGGGGACACCCTTCGGCGACCTCCGCATCGCACGGATCGGTGCCGCCGCTCTTGCAGGCGCCGCCCGCCGTCGTGACGCGCCGGCCACGGCCGCGAGTGTACCGGTCGCCGACTGCCAGTCTGCGAGCGATGCGGGGCTCGCGCGTCTGCGAGCACGTTCCTAGCGAACAGTCGGAAGTCAGGCCGGTCCGGAGCCGCAAACCCGCCGGCCGCCACCTATTGAAGCGTCGCGCCTCGGCCGCGCCAGCGCGCAGCAAGGCGCTGCAGCCCGCCAGAAGGTCGCCGCCGGCCACGCGACGGGTGGCGAAGGCCGAGAGCGACGCGTGACCCGTCTTACTGCTCGAAGGCGAAGATGCGCTTCCAGTCGTTCTTCATGCTGATGACGACCCAGCCCTGCTTCTTCGCCTCGTCGTCGAGCGCCGGGGTGAACGTGCCGACCTTCGTCGCGGGCAGTCCGCGTGCCGGGCCGTAGGCGTACTCGCGTGCGGCGTCATCGTGCAGCACGAGCATCGCGAGCCGCGTGCCGGCGCCGGCCTTGGTGTACTCGAGCATCTGCCGATCGCCGGTCGAGTTGCCGAACGCCGCGTATGGCCGGCGTCCGATCATCAGATGGATCCCTTCGGGCTTGCCCGCGTCGTTGTCGTTCAGGAGCAGCTTCGGCTCCTTGGTGAGGAACGGCTCGCCGTCCTTGGCGTAGCCGTACTTGGTGCCGCCCGCGGTGCCGACCACCTGCTCGGGCGGAATGCCGTACACGTCCTCGGCATACACCCGCACGAAGTCCTGGCCGCCGCCGGTGACGATGTAGGTCTTGTAGCCGTTGGCGCGGAGATACTTCTGCACCTCGAGCATCGGCAGGTAGGTGAGCTCGGTGAAGGGTCGCTTCCAGCGCGGATCCTTCGCCGTGTCGAGCCAGTGCCTCGCCTCGGCCCGGAACTCGTCGACGCTCATGCCGGTCAGCGTCGCGGCGAGGATCTTCATGAGGTCGTCCATCGACAGCTTCGCCATCGCCTCCCGGTTCCCCGACAGCACGGTCTTGAAGGGCTCCACCTTCGCCAGCTCGGGCTTCGCCTTCACGACCGCCGGCACGCGGTCGAGACAGTAGAGCACCTGCGTGTACAGCGGGTGCTCGACCCAGAGCGTGCCGTCCTGGTCGAAGGTGGCGATGCGTTCGACCTCCGGTACGAAATTGGGGCTGCCCTGTGTCGTCGTCGTCCGCACGAATTCGACGATCGCCTTCTTGGAGTCGCCGTCGTTCCAGGAGGGGAGCGGGTCGGTCTGTGCCTGCACCGCCAGGCCTCCGAGGAGGAGCGGCATGAAGAGGACGGCGGCTGCGATACGCTTGCCCATGGACGGTCCCTCCGGGGTTCCGAGTCGTGCGAGGCGAGCGGCCCGCGACGGCGGGACGCTCGCCTCGCTGTTCGCTCACTGACCTTCGTGTCGCTTCATCATCGCCTCGATCTGCTTCTTCACCTCGTCGAGGTTGAAGGAGGCGGGGTCCTGCATCGGCGGATAGTCGATCGCCGTCATCGCCAGCTTGGTGACGTACTGCTGAACCATGACGAAGCGCCAGAACTCACGGGCGAAGAAGTCGAGCGTGTACCCGGGCGCGCTGTTGTTCCAGCTTTCACCGCGGAGGTTTGGCGTCCGCTCGAACGGATCCTGCCGGATGTTGACCATCGTGGGCATGTCGGTCGCCACCTTTTCGCCCGGCCATCCCCATGGCTGTTGGAAGAACTGGAACTTGAAGTCGTCGAGGCGGACCGCGCCCAGGTGCGGGCCGCCGAAGTACCAGAGCTCGTGACGCTTGGACGGGCCCTTCCCGGTGAGGAGATCGGTCTGGTCGTAGCCGTCGAGGTGGTTCTTGTAGGTCTGATCGCCGAGCTTGACGCCCTTCAGCAATTGATCGGTGATGTTCGGGTTGCCCGCCGCATTCATCAACGTGGGGAACCAATCGAGGCCGGAGAAGATGCCGTTCTCCACCGTGCCGGGCTTGATCTTGCCCGGCCAGCGAATGATGGCGGGCACGCGGAAGCCGCCCTCGAAGACGGTGCCCTTGGTGGCCCTGAACGGCGTCATGCCTCCGTCCGGCCACGTGAACACTTCCGCGCCGTTGTCGGTCGTGAAGATGACGATCGTGTTGTCGGCCTCGCCGATGTCGTCCAGGTGCTTCAACAGGGCGCCGATGGCGTCGTCCATCTGCGCCATGCCGGCTTCCTCGAGACCGTAGTTCGTCTCGCTGTTCTGCATCCCGCCGTACTTCTTGGAGAGGAAGGTCCACACGTGCATCCGCGTCGTGTTGTGCCACACGAAGAAGGGCTTGCCGTCCTTCTTGGCCTTGTCCATGAAGTCGCTCGACGCCTTCACCAGCACCTCGTCGAAGGTGGTCATGTCGTACTTCGCCTTGAGGAACGGCAGGTCGTGCATGTTCGGGACGTTCGACATGTCCGGGAACGGGGGCAGCGGCCCCTCGTCGACGACCTTCTGCTTACCGACCTTCCCCCAGCGGGGCATGTCGGTCGGGTCGTCCTTGTCGGTCGCGTAGCTGTGGATGAGGCTCCGCGGGCCGTAGGTGTTGTAGTACTTCTCGTCGACCGGGAACGAGTACCAGTACGGGTCCGACATCGCGTCGAGGTGGTACAGATAGCCGAAGAACTCGTCGAAGCCGTGCACCGTCGGCAGGAACTTGTTCAGGTCGCCGAGGTGGTTCTTGCCGAACTGGCCGGTGGCATAGCCCTGCGCCTTCAGCGCGGTCGCGAGCGTGCATGCCTGCGCCGGAATGCCGACGTCGGCGCCGGCCTGTCCGACGGTGGTGAGCCCCGTGCGCAACGGGATCTCGCCGGTGATGAAGTTCGCGCGACCGGCCGTGCAGCTCGCCTCGGCGTAATAGTCGGTGAAGCGCATGCCCTCGGCAGCGAGCTTGTCGAGGTTCGGCGTCTTCCCGCTCATGATGCCCTGATGGTAGGCGCCGATGTTGAACCACCCCACGTCGTCTCCCATGATGACGAGGATGTTGGGCTTGTCGGCCGCTGCGGCGGACCAGACCGTGCCCAGGATGGCGGCGGCAGCCAGGACGACTGCGAGCACCCTGCTCTTCATGTCTCCTCCTTTCGTCACGTCGCGTGCTCGCCGAGCTCGGCGAGCACGCCGTTCAGTGCACCCCTCGGCCTTCGTCGGCGGCGCGCACCGCGGCCGTGTCCCTGCAATCGCGATCGGGATCGGCGACGCGTGCAATCGGCTCAGGCGCTTCATCCCGCCCTCCTTAGCTAGTGAGACGCTGCGAGATCACGATCCGCCGTGTGCAGCCGGCGACGGACGCGTCAATGGATGCGCGAGTACTAGTGCCGTCTACCACCCAGAGCAAGGTCGGTGCTTCGATGGGTCCCATGCGGCAAAAAAGCCCGAGTGGCACGGCTGAAGCCGTTCGAAAACACCACCGCGCCGGCGGGTGTCCCGCCGGCGCGGTGGTGTGCGCGGGGTTGGTGGGTGGGGTGCCTACCTCGCCCGGAATTGCTGCTCGACGACGGCGCTTGCGCCGTTCGCGTCGGTCGCCGTCACACGAAGGGTCACTCTGCCCTTGATGCGTTTCAGCGAGATCTGCGCCGTGAAAGAGCCGGCGCCGCCCTGGTCGATCGTCACCTGGCGAAGGGACCTGCCCTTCTTGGTCAGGATCTCCAGCGTCACGCTCACGGGCTCGGACACGGTCATCTGCACGGTGAGCATGCGGCCCTTGCCGAGATCCCTTCCCCTCACCGTGTCCGGGAGACCGTCGATCGACGCGGTGGGCGACGCGTTCCCGACCACGAAGCTCCGGTCGGGACCCTCGACGGTGACGAAGTCCGTCTCGGCGACAGCCCTCACGTGCACCGTGTCGTTCTGAGCGAGCCCGCTCACGAGCGCGTCGAACGCAGTCACGACGCTCGCAACGTCGAGGGCAGCGTCCGCCGTGCTGCTGCCGTAGGCGGTCGTCGGGCCGAAATCGAAGTGGGTCCGAACGGCAGCGCCGCCCGGATTCGCCGACCCGTTGAGGGTCGCGTCGGTCGTCGTGACGTCGGTGGCGACGAGCGTCGACACGTCGGTCGGCGCGAAGGCCTGGGCGAACAGCTTCTGCGCGCCCGGGTCGCCGGCCGTGTAGAGGAGGAACGGCGTGCCGATCGCGCCGCCCTGGCACGCGGCACCGTCGGCGTTGAACGGGTTCGCCGTGCAGCCGGACGAAATCGGCGCACGCTGCGGGATCTTGGCGTTGCCGAATGCAGAATTGGGGACGCCGTCCGGCGTGTCGAGCTTGAAGACCGGCGCCGTGGCACCCCCTTCGAAGTGCCCGACGAAGGTCACCTGTGCACCGGAAATCTCTTCCTGCCAGGTGATGTAGGGAACGTTGCCGGAGAACGTGATGTCGGGTCGGGTCGCGTCGTTGTCCGTGTTCGACACCGGCTCTCCGCCATTGAACAGCTCGAAGTGGTCACCGCCCACCAGTCGCGAGACGAAGATGGCGTGCTTGCCGTCTCCCTGTCCCAGGTCCTCCTGCCACACCACCCAGGGCACGGTCGTGCCGCCCGGCTTGAGGGCGCCGGCGGCGACGCGCGGATTCTCGGCGTCGCGCCGAACGACGGCATTCAGCGAGCAGGCGCCCTCGGCGTCCAGGCTCTCGGCGCAGGGGCCGAAGCCGTGCTGGCCCGACGTGTCGAGGACGTTCGTCTGCCCGGCCGTTCCGTTCCCGACCGCGAGCCAGTGAAAACCGCCGTCGGCGCTGGCGTCGGCGACGATCTTTGCAGCGAAGACCATGTCGTTGTTACGCAGCCCGTCGATCTGGGTTTCGTCCTCCTCGTACCAGACGACCCACGCGACGGTGTCGTTCGGCCCGGTGAAGGCGATGTCAGGCTCCACGCCCGAGCGTGTCGGGTCGACGTTGAGGGTGGGATCGCCGCTCTCGGACGGGAGCGGCCCGGTCGGGTTCAGGCGGTCGATGCCGACCTGCTGCCAGCAGAATCCGTTCACGTTCAGCTGGCCCGCCGGCTTCGTCCCGACCGGACACTCCGTTCCAGGCATGGCCTGCTTCAGCGCCTTCGCGACGAAGATCTGGTGCAGCGTCGCCGTGTCGTCGTTCGGGACGCCGTCGTTCTCCTCCCAGGTGACCCAGGGCGCCGGGTCGTTGCCCGCGACGGCGGCGCCGGCGGCGACGGAGGGGTTCTCTGCCGTGCGGAGGGTGTGGATGTTGAGGGAGGGCAGGTGATGCGGGCCGCGCCCCTGGCCCGAGGCCAGCCACTGGTTGTTGGCCGCGTCGAAGCGGCTGGCGAAGATGTTCGTCGGCCAGCCCGAGACCGCGCTCGGCTCGTACCAGGCGACCCACGGAACGGTGCGCCCCGTACCTGCGAAGTCGATCGACGGCCCTTCGGCCTCCTCGGTCTGGTCGATGTTGAGTGACGCCGGGTTGCCCTGAGTGACCCAGGCCCCGTTCTTGAACGCGCGCACGAAGATCTCCTGCGCGTCGTCGAGCTTCTGCTCGAAAGTCGCCCAGGGGACGTTGACGTGCCCGGCGCCGACCGCTCCGCCGGCGACGTCGCAAATGCCCGCGTCCTGGGTCGGATCGATCGAGTTGACCGGATCGTCGTTCACCTGTGCACCGCTCGCCGGGAGCGGCAGGAATGCAGCGTCTGCTGCGGGAGTCGCCTGGAGCGCGCCGGCAATGGCGAACGCAGCGACCAATAGGGGGAGGCGGCGCGCGAGCGCGCCGATACGATGGAAATGCATGGAACGTACTCCTTCAGGTTGTGCGGCACGCGGTGAACGAGGCCGATCGCCTCGATCGCGCCGGGGGTCTCACCTCGGCGATCACAAGTCTCATCACCGTCGCATCCGATCTCACCCGACTTCGCGGCGGTCCTTGCATCGTCGACGGGGCTACGCGCGAGTCGCACGTGCGGATGCAGCCGACGTGCGAAACCGAGGCAGGCCGGGTTCGCCGCGCTCGCCCCGCGGTCGTTTCCGGTCTCGTTGACTTACGGGGCGATCATGGAGCCAGGTGGGTCGATGAGCCCCGGAACGCCCCCGCCCGATCCGTTCGCGCCCGCGACGCTGGGTCCGCTGCGGTTGAAGAACCGGTTCGTCAAGGCGGCGACGTTCGAAGGCGTCTCGCCGGGCGGCCTCGTCTCGCAGGAGCTGGTCGACTACCACCTGCGCCCGGTGCGCGGCGGCGTCGCGATGACGACCGTCGCCTATCTCGCCGTCGCCCCCGAGGGCCGCACCGACGCGGGGTGCATGTGGCTGCGCCCGGCGGCGGTACCCGGGCTTCGCCGTCTGGTCGACGCCGTCCATGCCGAAGGCGCGCTCGTCGCCGGACAGATCGGCCACGCCGGGCCGGTGGCGAACGCGAAGAGCAACGGCGTGCCGGCGCTCTCGCCGCGTCGCATGTTCAGCCCGCTCTCGATGCGCTTCTCGCGCGCCATCTCCGCGACGGAGATCGCGCGGGTGACGGAGGACTACGCCCGTGGCGCCGCGCTCATGGCGCAGGCCGGATTCGACTCGATCGAGATCCACCTGGCCCACAACTACCTCCTGTCGTCGTTCTTGAGCCCGCGGTTCAACACGCGGAGCGACGAGTGGGCGGGCACCCTCGAGAGCCGCGCCCGCTTCGCGCGCCAGGTGGTCGCCGCCGTGCGCGACGCGGCACCGAAGCGCATGGCCGTCACCGCGAAGATCTCGCTTCACGACGGCGTACCCGGCGGCTTCATGCCTCCGGAGAGCATCGCCTTCGCGCGCATGCTCGAGGTCGACGGACACCTCGACGCCCTCGAGATGACCGGCGGCTCGTCACTCGCGAACCCGATCTACCTGTTCAAGGGCGAGGCGCCCATCGCCGACTTCGCCAAGATCCTGCCACCGATCCCGCGCCTCGCGTTCCGGTTCCTCGGCAAGCGGTTCATGCCGTCCTATCCCTTCACCGAGGGTTATTTCCGCCCGATGGCGCTCGAAGTCCGCAAGGCCGTCGCGATGCCGCTCATCTTCCTCGGCGGCATCAACAAGCTCTCGACGGTGCGCCAGGCGATGACCGACGGCTTCGACTTCGTCGCGATGGGTCGTGCGGTGCTGCGCGAGCCGGATCTCGTCCGGCGCATGCAGGACGGCTCGCAGATCGAGGGGACCTGCATCCACTGCAACCGCTGTATGGTGTCGATCTACAGCGGAAGCCGCTGCGTGGTCGATCATCCGGAGCCGATCGTCGCGTCCGGTCCCGTGGCCTGAGCGCCCTGCGAAGATGCCCCCGTGCGCGTCAGCCGAATCCGGCGCGCGCGATCTCGAACACGCCCGTCGCGACGAGGAGAAGCCCCGTCGCGCGGGCGACTCGCTCCGGCTTCGGCGCGAGGCGCTCGGTGGTGATGGCGGCCGCGATGAGCCCCATGATGAAGACGTCCATCACATCGATGACGAGCATCGCCGCCATGAGACCGGAGCAGCACAGGCCGCAGTGCACGCCGAGACCGACGCCGTGCGACCAGGCGGTGCGGCCGTCCGGCGGAAGCGAGCGCCCGCACGCAACGTCGCGGCAGTGCGCGAGCGCGCGGGCCTTCCAGGACGTGCGCTGCGCGCAGCCCGCGAGAACGAGCACGACGCCCGTGGCGATGGGCACGCAGCGCGCCAGCGCCGGCGAGCCCATCTCGGCTGCCGCAAGGACGACGCCAACGGGATACACGGCCGCGCCGAACACGGCCCACGCGAAGAGGTAGCCCGCACCCGCGATGGCGGTGAGAGTCGCGAGATGGCGCTCGTTCTGCACCCGTACCGCGCGGCGGTAGCGCGAGAGCATGGGCACGAGCGACGGCAGCATCATGGCCACCATCATCAGGACCCACATCGCCATGAAGGATGCGGCGGCCGCCGGCCAGGTCTGCCCGGGCATGCGCATCCAGGCCATGGACATCGTCCACCCGCCGGGCATCGGCATCCCGCCGGACATCGAGCCGCACCACCAGACCGTTACCGCGGCGCTCGCGACGAAGAGGAGGGTGGCCGTCGCGCGAAACGTCGGCTCGCCGCCGGCGTCGCGACGCTCGGCGCCGAGCGTCATCGCTCGGAAGTCGCCGATCATGCGCGATTCAATCCTCGTATGCGTCGTGGTGGCGAACCCAGGCCTGGGTGAACTGCAGCGCGTCCTCGTCGCGGCCCTTGGGCGTCAGGTCGAGCCAGTTGTAGGCGCCGTTCAGGAGATCGATGCCGCGCGAGTAGCAGGAGTAGGTGTGGAACACGGTGCCGTCGGGCGCCTTGTAGAAGACGCTCGCTCCCGGCAGCTCGGTTTGGCTCGTGTTGCGCGACGTGTAGTTGTACGGCGCGCCCTCCCCCTGCAGCGCTTCGGGCGTCGACGACACGCCGTAGTCGTAGTTGAAGTCGCTGTGGAACGACGAGAGCCACTTGAAGCGCCATCCCATCCGCTTCTTGAAGGCCTCGAGCTTGGCGAGCGGGGCGTGCGAGATGGCGACGAAGCTCACGTCGCGATGCGCGAGGTGGACGTCGATGCCGTCGAAGTTGTCGGCCCAGAACGAGCAGCTCTTGCAGCCCGCCTCGTAGTCCGGCCCGAACATGAAGTGGTAGACGGCGAGCTGGCTCCGCCGGCCGAAGAGGTCGGCGAGCGATTCCTTGCCGTGCGGACCGTCGAACACGTACGCCTTGTCGACCTTCTCCCACGGGAGCTGGCGGCGCTGGCGGCTGAGCTCGTCGCGCAGCCGGCTGAACTCCTTCTCCTTGGCGAGGAATGCGACGCGCGCGGCGAGCCACGCCTCGTGCGAAACGACGGGATGATCTACGGTACTCATGCCTTCTCCTTCCTCTCGATGTAATGGGCGAGCTTCTCGACGATGCTGGTCCAGCCCTGGCGGTGGCGGCCGCGGATGTCGTCCGTCGCGAGGCCTTCGTGGACGAGCACTAGGCGGGTTCCGTCCTCGTGCGGCGACAGCTCGATCGTGACCAGCGTGGGCACCCATCCGGTGCTGGGCGAGGCCCACGTGAAGACGAGGCGCCGGCCGGGCTCGAGCACCCGGTACTCGCCGCGATGCTCCGTTTCGCGCTCGCCGCGCATGACGATGCGGAAATTGCCGCCCACGCGCACGTCGGCCTCGACGATGGGTGCGCTCATGTCGCCCGGACACATGAACATGCGGAGCGTCTCCGGCGTCGTCCAGGCGGCGTAGACCTCCGCGGGCGCTGCGGGCAGGACGCGTTCGACGACGAGGCGCTCGGGGGATGGGTTCGCCATGGGTCAGGCCTTTCGACGCGCCGCGCGGCGCTTCACGAGGACGGCTTCGAGGGCGTCGAGACGCCGTTCCCAGACGACGCGCTGCGCGGCGATCCACTCGGAGACGGGAAGGAGCGCGCTCGCGTCGAAGGTGAGCCGATGCTCGCGACCCGTGATCGTCCGCCGCACGAGACCGGCCTGCTCGAGGACGCGGATGTGCTTCGAGACGGCCGCCAGCGACATGTCGAACGGCGCCGACAGATCCGTCACGCGCGCGTCGTGGTCGGCGAGCCGGCGGAGGATCGCCCGCCGGGTGGGATCGGAGAGAGCGAGGAGGGTACGGTTCAGCGCTTCGTCGGCAGAACGCGGCATCGCGATGGTTCGTTTGTCGCACGCGCGCCGTACTATGTCAACCGATTGGTTGAATATTGTCCGCCCGACGACCCGTCGGATGGATGTCTCGACCGATGCACCGCCGCTCGCTACGCCAAGCGCACCGGATACACGTGGTGGGTTCCAGCGAGCCCCTTCAGCACCACCTCGCGACCCGCATCGAAGCGTATGGGCCGGGTCGAGTTCCAGCGCGATGGCGTGAGGCGAAACGTCTCGCGAGCCGGCACGTGTCAGAAGCGCAGCAGCCGCTACTTTCCCCGGAACACCGGCTCGCGCTTCTCGAGAAACGCGCGAGGGCCCTCCCTCGCGTCCTCGGATGCCATCACCGCCATCCCGTGCTGCTACTCGATCACGAACGCCTCGGCTTCGGGGAGCGTCTCGGTCGAGCGCAAGGTGGCGACGATGGCCTTCACGGCCAGCGGTCCGTTCTTCGCGATGCGCGCCGCGATCTCCCTCGCCTTCGCGAGCGCCTGTCCGTCCGGAACCACGTGGTTGATCAGCCCCAGCTCGTAGGCGCGCCTCGCCGGCAGGTCCTCGCCGCAGATGAGCATCTCGGCCGCGACCGCGTAGCCGATCTGGCGGCGCAACCGCACCGTCGAGCCCGCCATCGGGAAGAGGCCGCGCTGTACCTCGGTGACGCCGAACATGGCGCCCTCGCCTGCGACGCGGATGTCGGTGCCCTGGAGGATCTCCGTCCCGCCCGCGCGCGCGAAGCCTTCGGCGGCGAGGATCACGGGCTTGGTGGGCCGGTAGGTCTTGAGCCAGGCCCCGTAGATGATGGGAATGTCCTGCATCACTCGCTCCATCCATTCGTTGTCGGCCTTGCCGCTCGAGAGCTTTGCGATCTCCGACAGGTCCATGCCCGCGCAGAACGTGGTGCCCCTGCCGGTCAGGATGGCCACGCGCAGGTCGTCGTCCCGATCGAGCTGGTTCCAGGCGTCGTAGAGGCGGCACATCACCTCGCAGTTGACGGCGTTGCGCTTCTCGGGACGGTTCAGGGTGACGATGAGGACGTGTCCGTCCTTCTCGACGATGACGGCGGGTTCTGCCATTTGGGGGTCTCCTGTTCGCTCGGGGACTTCGGGAGGGTTAGATGCAGGATTTCGACGTCATCATCAAAGACGGAATCGTGATCGACGGGACCGGCGCGCAGCGATATCGCGCCGACGTCGGCATCCGTGGCGGGCGGATCGCGAAGATCGGGCGCCTGCCCTCGGCCGCCAGCCGGCGAACGCTCGACGCGGGCGGGATGGTCGTCGCGCCCGGCTTCGTGGATCTGCACACGCACTACGACGCGCAGCTCTTCTGGGATCCCTACCTGACGCTCTCGGGCTGGCACGGCGTCACGTCGGCCGTCATCGGCAACTGCGGCTTCGGATTCGCGCCCATTCGGCCCGAAATGCGCGAGCGCGCGATGCTGACCATGACGCGCGTCGAGGCGATCCCCTACGAGTCGATGCGAAGCGGGTTGCCGTGGGATTGGGTGACGTACCCGGAGTTCCTGGGCAGCGTCGATCGCGCGCCGAAAGCAGTCAACGTCCTCCCGTATGTGCCGGTCGCGCCGCTGCTGATATGGGTGATGGGTTTCGAGCGCGCCAAGGCGGGCGTGCTCCCGACCGAGGCCGAGCATCGGGAGCTCTGCCGCCTGCTCGGCGAAGCGATGGACGCGGGCGGCTGCGGCTGGTCGGCGCAGCGCCTCCATCCCGAGGGGCCGGGCTCCGTGCAGCGCGACTACGACGGCGGCCCGATGGTCACCGACGTCATGCACGACGAGACGGCGCTGCGATTCGCCGCGGTGCTCGCCGAGCGCAATCAGGGGTTCATGCAGATGGCGCTCGCGACGGCCGACGGCTCGCACGACTTCCAGCACATCGAGCAGCTCGCCGAGGTGAGCGGGCGGCCCATCCTGTACAACGTAGTCCAATCGTTCGTGCGCCACCCCGAGGCGCACCGCGTCCTGATCGCGTGGCTCGACTCGTGCCGCCAGCGAGGCGTCCGCGTATACGGACAGGGCGTCACGACCACGGCGGCCTTCACCTTCACGTTCGAGGACTGGAACCTCTTCGACGACGATCCGGCATGGATGGAGGCCACGGTCGGCTCCGTAGCCGAGCGCAAGCAAAAGCTGGCTGACCCCGCGCGGCGCCCGCGACTTCGCGACTACCAGTCGGGCATCGTGACGGTGCCGATCCCCGACATCACGATCGTCGACGCCTTCGCACCGGAAACGAAGCCTTTCGAGAATCTGACCATCGCGGAAGTTGCGGCCCGCACCGGCAAACACCCCGTCGACGCGATGCTCGACGTCGCGGTGGCCGACGATCTGCGCACCGTGTTCTACGCCGAGCCGGCGAACGTCAATCGCGAAGCCCTGCGCGAGATCGTCGGCTACGAATGGATCGTGCCCGGCGTTTCCGACGGCGGCGCGCACACGAAGTTCTTCACCGGCGGTCGCTATCCGACCGAGTTCCTCTCCCGCATCGTGCGCGAGGAGGCCATGTGCTCGCTCGAGCACGCCCACTGGCGGCTGTCGGCGCTGCCCGCCCACTGCGCCGGATTCCGCGATCGCGGCACGCTCGCCGAAGGCGCACCGGCCGACATCGTCGTCTACGATCTCGCGAAGCTCGAATGCCTGCCGTCCGAGGTGGTCCACGACTTCCCGGGCGGCGAATGGCGGCGGATCCAGCGCGCACGTGGCTACCGCTTCGTGCTCGTCAACGGCGAGGTCACGATCGAGGACGACTGCGAAACCGGCAGGCACTCGGGCCGGCTCCTCCGCCACGGAGCGATGCAATGACCCCGTCGCCCTTTCTCGATCCGACGTACATGGAGGATCCCTATCCCCGGCTGAAGGAGCTGCGGGACGAGGACCCGGTGCACTTCGTGGCGCCGCTCGGCCTGTGGGTGATCCTGCGTCACGACGACGTGAAGCGACTGTTCAGCGACGCGGAGATCGTCACCCCGGATCGTTCGTACTGGGAGCTTTTTCAGCCGTCGGCGAAGGGAAGCTACATGCGCTGGGTGGAGGAGCACAGTCTGTTCACCCTCCCTCCCGAAGAGCATTCGAGATTGCGACGGCTGTTCTCGGTTGCCCTCACGCCCCGCGCCGTGAAGCGCTACGATCGGCAAGTGCGCGAGACGGTCGAGCGTTTCGCCGCGCCGCTGCGCGGCAAGAGCGGAGTGATCGATCTGATGAGCACGTTCTCCGACCCGATCCCGTATGCCGTGATCAGTCGCATCTTCGGGATTCCGCCCGCGGGCGACGACGAGCGCCGATTCGGACGGCTCGCGCAGACGGCGATTCGCGGCATCCTCCCGCTGGCGGACGATACGGCGAAGCAGGCGGGCGAAGCGGCGTTTCTCGAAATCGCCATGTGGGTGGGCACGCTGAGCCAGGTCCGCCGGCTGACGCTCGAAGAGGACATGATCTCCGATCTCATTCGAGCCCAGGATCGTGACGACCGGCTCACCGACGACGAGATCATCATGATGGTCACCGGGCTCATCGCCGCGGGAAGCGAGACCACGGCGATCGGCGGCATGGTGGCGGCGAGGCAGTTGCTCGCACATCCCGATCAGATGGAGAAGCTGCGCCGCGAGCCGGAATGGATTCCGAACGCGGTGTCCGAGATCCTGCGTACGGGCTTCGGCATGGGCGGGATCGCCGGGCCGACACGGTATGCCATGCGCGATTTCGAGCTGCGCGGGAAGCAGATCCGCAAGGGGCAGATGCTGATCCTGTCGATCGATGGCGCGGGGCGCGATCCGGCGGTGTACGACGATCCCGATCGCTTCGACGTCACTCGTGACGTGTCCGACCTCATGACCTTCGGGCACGGCCTGCACTACTGCTTGGGCGCGCACCTGGCCCGCCAGGAGATCGGCGTCATGATCGAAGCATTGCTCGACATCCTGCCGCCCGCCTCGCGCTGCCGTGAGGACCTCGTCGAGTACCAGACCATCGGCCCCTTTCGGCGACCGACGACGCTGCCCGTCGAGATCGGCCCGGGTTGGTGAACACGGCCAACCAGCGACGGAGAGGGTGCGCGACGAGGACGGCGACCCCGGGGATGGCATAGTACAAGGCAGGTCGGATGCCGGAAGTAGACGCATACGGCCGGCCAAAAACCCGTAGCCGGGCTTCGAGCACGGTGGTAGCAGAGATACGGGAAGACTCGATGCTCGGAGCCTCGCGTTGCGTGCTGTTGTTCACGGTCGTCGCGGCAGCGATGACCGTCGGCGATGTGTCTGCGCGCACGATCCGCAGATCGTGTCGCGACGGCGCGACCGCCGACCGTGCCGAGCGCTCCGGCCAAGGGCTCGTCGCGTGCGACGTCGGCGCGACCTGTGACGACGCCTGCACGTTCGAGCTGCCGGTGTGCGGGCCCGAGTCGTGTCAGACGGAAGCGTTCACGGTTCCGGCGGGACGCACCCGACGCGAGCGCCTCGTGGTGTCTCCGGGCGCGGCGCCTGCGACGCTGGTGCTGCGCTGCCGGCCGGCTCTCCGCCGGGCCTCATGCATCGTCGTCACGACGACCACGGTCACCACCACCACGAGCACGACCGGCTTTCCTGGAGGCCCTTCCGGACCGATCACGACCACCAGCGTGCGTCTGGTCGGCCCGTCGACGACCTCCTCGACCACGGTCGCCAGCACGTCGAGCACCATTCCGATTCCGACCACGACGACGCTCCTCGTGATTCCCTCGCGCATCCCGTGCGGGGGCGACGTCGACTGTGACGGGCTGGCGACGGCCTGCGCCGTCGGCTTCTGCGCGGACGACGGCTTCTGCGCGCAGGCGTGCTTCTGCCTAACCACGAACCGCGGTCCCACGTGCTCGCCCGATGTCGCCAGGCCGTGCCTGACGCCGAACGACTGCCTCGATGCGGACCAGCCGGACCGGGCTTGCCGCGTGTGCTACCTGAATCGCTGCACGATCGCCCTCGCGCCGGAATGCTTCCCGGTGCTGCCGGCGCAGTCCCCCGGGTTCACGATCGGCTTCGGCGTGGGCACCGTGGGCGGTGTGCAAACGTCGATTCCCTAGCCCGCGCCGCCCGCCGGACCGGATCGTCAGACGCCGTCGTGGACGACCCAGTCCTCGAAGCGCGGTTGCGCCATCTCCGCGCGGAAGCGGTCGAAGGTGAACGGCCACGCGGTCGGGAGCCCGGAGGCGTCGAGGTACCAGCTCTTGCAGCCCGTGTTCCAGATGGTCGTCGTGGCGGCCTTCCGGCGCTCGGCGTCGAAGCGGGCCATCGCCTCGCGCGACGGGCTCGTCACGCGGAACGCGCCGGATCGAGCCCGCTCGATCATCTGGAGCACGTAGGTCATCTGCAGCTCGGCGACCTCGATCAGCGAGAAGTTCCCGACCGGGCCGTTGGGTCCGTTCAACATGAAGAGGTTCGGGAAATCCGGGACGGCCAGCGTCATGTACGCGAACGGCCCCTCGCACCAGACGTCGTCGAGCACCGCGCCGTGATCGCCGACGACCCGCATCGGGCGCACGAAGCGATCGACGCGAAAGCCGGTGGCCAGGACCAGCACGTCGAGCGGGTGCAGCACGCCGTCGCGCGTCCGGACGCCGGCAGGCTCGACGCGCTCGATGCCCTCGGTGACCAGCGTCGCGTTCGGACGCTGGATCGCCTCGTAGAACCGATCCGACACGATGAGACGCTTGCACGCAGCGCGGTAGCTCGGCCGCAGCCGCTCGCGCAGCCCGGGATCGCGCACGCTGCGCTCGAGATGCGCGACGCACATGTCGTGGATGCCTTGCAGCACCGGAGACGTCGCGTCCGAGAGCACGTTCGCGAACCCGTCGGTGAGCGCCCGGCTCACCGCCTCCCGGACCGCTTCCATCGCCGCCGGGCTCTGGCGGAACGTCGCTCTCTCCTCGTCGGTGTAGGCGGGGTTCTCCATCGGCGCGACCCACTGCGGCGTGCGCTGGAAGAGCTGCAGCTCGGCGACCTCGTCCACGATCGCCCCGACGATCTGGATCGCGCTCGACCCGGTGCCGAGGACGCCGACGCGCTTCCCGGCGATCGCGACGTCGTGGTCCCAGCGCGCACTGTGGAAACACGGTCCCGCAAAGTCGGCGACACCGGGAATGTCCGGATATGCCGGATGGTGCAGCACCCCGGTCGCAGCGATGACGAAGTCCGCCTCGTCGGTCGATCCGTCGGAGAGCCCGAGCCGCCATCGGCCGCGCTCGAATGCGCAGCGGGTCACCTCGCGGCCAAAGCGGATGAGAGCGTCCACTCCCGAGCGCCGCGCGACGTCCTCGAAGTACGCGAGGATCTCGGCCCCCGGCGAGAAGCGGTGCGTCCACTCGGGATTGAGCGCGAACGAGTAGCTGTAGAAGTGCGACGGCACGTCGCAGGAGAGACCGGGATACGTGTTCTCGCGCCAGGTCCCGCCGAGACGGTCGGCCTTCTCGTAGACGACGACGTCGTCGCAGCCCGCCTCGCGCAACTTGATGGCAGCGAGGATGCCGGCCATCCCGGCCCCGATGACGGCGAAGCGAATGGGCACCCGAAGCACCTCGGTTCGGTATCGAAGTTCTGCTTGCGAGTAAATCCAGGGTGGCAGCGTTGGGCGCTTGATCAGCTCGGACGACCGCAGCGGGCGGCGCCGCCCACGTTCGCGAGGAGCATTGCTCTAGGCGATGCTCGCGGGGTACGAGACGCGTCTTCGTGCAGATGCTCGGATCCCCGCCCGAACCCGTCGATCCTCAGACGCTTCGCGGTCTGAGCGACGCGGAGGCGAGCGCACGCCTCCAGGCGGACGGTCCCAACGAACTCCCTCGCAAGGAACGCCGATCCGCCCTCTCCATCCTGCTCGGCATACTCGTCGAGCCGATGATCGCCCTCCTGGTGGGAGTGGGCGTCGTATACTTGCTGATCGGCGAGCCACGCGAGGCGACGCTGCTTCTCGCGTCCATCGGGATCGTGATCGCGATCGACCTCGTGCAGGAAGGCAAGACGGAACGCACGCTCGCGGCGTTACGAGATCTGTCGAGCCCGCGGGCGCTCGTCATCCGCGACGGGCAGCACCGACGCATCGCCGGACGGGAGGTCGTGCTCGGCGATCTGGTCGTCATCGCGGAGGGCGATCGCGTGCCCGCAGACGGTGTGATCGTCTGGACGCAGCACCTGCTCGTCGACGAGTCGCTCCTCACCGGTGAAGCCGTGCCGGTTCGCAAGACGGCAGGCTCCCCCGATGTCGCACCGATGGAGCCCGGCGGCGACGGATCGCCGCACGTGTACTCCAGCACGCTGGTGGTGGCAGGGCAGGGGATCGCCCTCGTGCAGGCAACTGGACCACGCACCGTCGTGGGCCGCATCGGCCATTCGGTGGCGACACTCGCGCCCGAGCCGAGCCCGCTCCAGCGCGAGATGCATCTGCTCGTGCGCGTGGTCGGCAGCGTCGCGCTCTTCGTGTGCGTCGCAGCCGCGGTGGTCTACGCGCTTCGGCACGGGAGCTGGCTCGAAGGCGTCCTGGTCGGGCTCACATTCGCGATCTCCCTCGTGCCCGAAGAGTTTCCGGTGATCCTCACCGTGCTCCTCGCCCTGGGTGCATGGCGGATCGCGCAGCGTCATGTGCTGACGCGCCGGATGCCGGCGATCGAGGCGCTCGGCGCGACCACCGTGCTGTGCGTCGACAAGACGGGAACCCTCACCGAGAACCGGATGACCGTGCGCGAGCTTCGCGTCGGCGAGTCCGTGTGGACCGTGGACCGATCAGCGGCCGACGGCCTGCCCGAGACATTCCACGCGCTGGTCGAGTTCGCGGTGCTCGCGAGCCAGCGCAATCCCTTCGATCCGATGGAGCGCGCGTTCCACCATCTCGCGTACGAATGGCTTCGCGGGACCGAACATCTCCACGGCAACTGGGCGCTCGAGCGCGAGTATCCCTTGTCGCAGCGCCTGCTGGCGCTCTCGCACGTGTGGAGCGCGCCCGACGCGCGGCGCTACGTCATCGCGGCCAAGGGTGCACCCGAGGCGATCCTCGACCTCTGCCACGCCGAACCAGCGTGGATAGCGAACGTCCGCGCCGCTGCGGACGTGATGGGCGCGCGCGGCCTGCGGGTCCTGGCCGTCGCCAGAGCGTTCTTCGAGCGGCGGGCGTTGCCCGAAGATCAGCATGACTTCACGTTCGAGTTCCTGGGCCTCGTGGGACTGCACGACCCGGTCCGCGCCGGCGTTCCCGATGCGGTCGCCGAATGCCGGGGCGCGGGGATCCGTGTCGTGATGCTCACCGGCGATCACGCCATGACCGCGCGGACCATCGCCGGCGAAGTGGGGCTCGGTACGTCCCTCGACGTCGCGGTCGGCACGGACCTCGCCCGCACGTCCGCCGGCGAGCTCGCAGACGTCGCGTCGCGCACGAGCGTCTTCGCGCGCATTGCCCCGGATCAGAAGCTGCGGCTCGTCGAGGCGCTTGCCAGCCGGGGCGAGGTCGTCGCGATGACGGGCGATGGTGTCAACGATGCTCCCGCGCTCAAGGCGGCGCACGTCGGCATTGCGATGGGGGGCCGCGGCACGGACGTGGCCCGTGAGGCGGCGTCGCTCGTCCTGCTCGACGATGCATTCGGCTCCATCGTCGACGCCGTACGGCTCGGACGTCGGATCTACGACAACCTGCGGAAGGCGTCCACGTTCGTGCTGGTCGTCCACGTGGCGATCGCGGGTATCGCGCTCGTCCCGGTGCTGTTCGACTGGCCGCTGATCCTGTTCCCGGTGCACGTCGTCTTCCTGGAGCTCATCATCGATCCCGCGTGCTCGTTGGTGTTCGAGGCCGAGCCCGAGGAGCGTGGGATCATGACGCGGCCGCCGCGACGGCGGGACGCGCCCCTCCTCACGTCGGGCATATTGGTCATCGGGGTGCTCCAAGGGATCGGCCTGCTGAGCATCGTTCTGGCGATCTTCGCCACGGCGACGGCGTACGAGACGGGAGAGAAGGTGGCCCGGGCGTTGGCCTACACGGCGCTCGTCGTCGGGAACCTCGCCGTCATCGCGACCAACCAGAGCTGGACGCGCGCGGCGTGGCTGAAGTCGTTCTGGCGCAATCGCACCGCGCTCGCCGTCGCGACGGGCGCGAGCGCGACGTTGGCGCTGATCCTCGGGGTCCCGTGGCTGCGCGACGTGTTCGGATTCGGCGTTCCGTCGGCGGGGGCGCTCGTGGTCTCGGCGCTCTTGGCAGTGGCGAGCGTAGCGTGGGTCGATGTGCTGCGCATCGACCGTCGGCTGGTCTAGGCCGTCACCGACGGAACGCCCAGCCGAGCATCAGGAGCCCACTTGCGGTGATCCAGCTCCCGGCGACGCGCACGGCGATCCGCGCCCATTCGGCGCGCAGACTCACGACGACGGCGGAGACCAGAACGCTCAGGACGAACACGGCCGAAACCAGCCCCAGAACCGCAACCAACGCGGGCTCCGAATGCCCCATCCCGGTGCCGTTCATGTAGCCGTGGACCAGACCGAGCCCCGACGCCAGCACCGTAAGCATTGGCAGCGAGAGCTCGACGTTGGCGGCCACCATGCCGCCGAGCAGCAGGAACCAGAACGACGAGAGGACGGCGTTGCCCGCACTGGTGGTGGCGGTCATGCCGGCGATGCAGCCCGCGAGCCACGCGGCAGGCAGCGTGAACGCGGCACGTCGACCGTATGCGGCGCCGCGCAGTCCGGCCAGCAACGCCAGTGCGAGCGCGGGAACCGCGTCTTCCGGGCTCGTGAAGAAGTGCGCCACGCCGTCGTAGACCGGCCCCATGCCGGTCGAGTTGAGGTGCGCCTCGGCCGGCACGCAATGGATCAGAACGACGGCAACGACGACACCGGCTCTCATGCCAGCGCCTTCCACATGAAGAAGATGCCGCCGGTCGCCACCACCGCGCCGGCCGCACGCAGCAACGTCCGGCCCCACGTCCAGCGATGGACGGTGCCGATGCCGATGCCCAACGCATGCAGCGATCCGGTCGCCATCACGAACCCCATGCTGTAGAGGAGCGCGCTCTGGCCCGCCGGCAATTCGGTCCCGTGCGCGTGACCGTGAAAGACGGCGAAGACGCCGACCAGCGACGCCGCGACGACGAGCGGCGGGCGCACCTCGAACATCACCGCCGCCCCGAGCAGCACGGCCGATGCCGCGATGCCCACCTCGATCCCCGGGAGCGGCACGCCGATCAACGCCAGCATCCCACCCATCGCCATCACGAGGGGAAATGCGACGGGCAGCACCCAGATCGCGGGCGCTCCGAGCTGAGCGCCCCACAGTCCGACGGCGACCATGGCGAGCACGTGATCCCATCCGGAGATCGGATGGCGGAAGCCGGTGAGAAAGCCGGCGGCCTCGCCTCGCTGGACGTGCGCGAGCGCGGTCTGCGCGTTGAGGATCGCGAGGACCGTGATCGCCCGACGCAGTCGCCCGTGTCCCGTCATGTGATCCCGAACAGAATCGCGAGGCGCTGCCACGTCCAGAACGCCCCCAGCGTGCCGACCGCATAGCCCGGCAGCGCCTGTGCCCAGCGGGGCCAACGGATCTGCAGCACGTGGAACGACCGCTCGAGCGCCAGGACGAGCGCGATGAAACCGACCTGCCCGAACTCGACGCCGACGTTGAAGCTGACCAACGCCAGCGGCAGCTCGCTCCGAGGGAGACCGGCGCTGGTGAGCGCGGTCGCGAAGCCGAATCCGTGGAGCAGCCCGAAGGCGAACGCCACCACCCACGGATGGCGGATGGTGAAGCTCGTCTGGCCGCGCCACGTGCGAACGATCTCGGGCCCCAGGAACAAGATACTGAGGGCGATCGCTGCGTTCAGCGGCTCGGTGGGCGCCTCCGCGTAGCCGAGCGTTGCGACGGCGAGCGTGATGCTGTGCGCCGCCGTGAACGCCGTCACCGTCTTCAGCAGCATCCAGCGGTCGTGCACGATCAGCAGCAAGCCGAGCACGAACAGCATGTGGTCGGCCCCGAAGAGGATGTGTCGGATCCCCTGCACCACGTACGTCGTCGCGACTTCCATCCACGTCTGCGACGCGGCCATCTCGACCCACGGCTGCGACGGGCGCGCAATCGTCGTCCACGTCCTCCCGTCGGCCATCTCGACGTGGACCAGGACGTCGGTGATGGTGAGCTGCAGCCCGGGGAACTCGATGCGCTTGCCCGCCAGTCCATCCGGCCCGGCGTCGATCGAGCGGCGTTCGACGAGCGAATCCGCGAGCTCCTCGACGGTGGGCTCCTGTACGTTCTGCACGCCGGCGGGGATCTTGAGCGCGACGGGCAGGTGCATGCCGGCCAACACCGGCGTGCGCCACAGCACGGTGAAGCGACCCGGGGCCGTCTCCTTGATCTCGAGATAGGCGGGCCGGCTCTCGTGAGCCGACGCCGTGCCGGCAGCGACGGCCATCGCGAGGAGCAGGCACGCGCACCACCCAACCCGGCGCTGCAAGAGATTCACGAGGGCCCCTCACCCGACGGTGCGGGAATGTCCGTCGCGGGAGGAGAAGCAGGAGGAGCGGACTCGCCGGCCGGTGGCGCCGGCAACAGCACCGCATACTTGGCACGCATCGCGTCGTATGCCTTCTGCCACGCCTCGGCCTTCTGTTGGGAAAGCCAGGCGGTCTTCACGTCCGGCTCGACCTCCTCGAAGTCGGGCGAGCGGCCGGGAACGAACGAATCCACGAACACGAGGTGCCACCCGAAGCCGGACTCGACGGGCCCCTGCCACGAACCGGGCTTCAGCTGAAAGACGGCCTGCGCGAAAGCCGGTCCGAAGTCCTTGGCGAGCTGCGTGGACGTGCGATCGCCGTAGTAGTCCTGCAGCATGAACGAGTCGCCGAGCGAGCCCGCGATGGGCGCGTCGATGGGCTGGCGGGCGAGCTTTGCCAGCGTCGCCTCGGCATCCGCCCGCACATGCGCGCCGCGGCTGTCGGGCGAGAAGTAGAGCTGCCGGAACGTGATGCGGCCCGGTAGCGCGAACTCGTCGCGGTGCCGGTCGTACCAGGCCTTCAGCTCCGCCGAGTCCGGCTCGTGCGCGGCGGCGACGTCCTCGGCCAGGAACTGCAGCTTCTGCGCCAGCCGGCGCTTGACGATGGTATCGTCCTTGTCGAGACCCATCGCCAGCCCTTCGCGATACAGGACCTCCTCCCGGACCTTGTCCTCCACCAGATGGCCGAACTCCTCGGGGGTCGGAGGTCGACGCCACTGCGACTCGAAGTAGAGGGTCAGCTGCCGGAGATCGTCGAGCGTGAGCGCGATCTGCCTGGACGGCTCGACGCCGCTGCGGCCGCGATTCATGTAGCCGTTCACGACGAACAGCGCGAGCCCCAACACGAGGAAGTGGAGCAGCGGTTCGCGCAGCCAGCGCATCATCGCGGTGGGAAAGACGTGCGGCGGGATCGATTCGGACGCCCACCCCGATCGTCGTGCGAGTGGGCGCCCCTGCCGCTCACCTCTATAGCGCGCGCTTCAGCGCGCCTTCGACCTTCTCCGCCGCCTCGCCTGCCATCTGATCGATGATCCGCTTGCGCATCTGCTCGCGGAACGTCTGGAACTTCTTCTGCTGGTCCGGATTGAGCAGCGGCGAGATCTTCACGTCGAAGGATTCGCCGATCTTCCGCAGCTGCTCGACCTTCTGCACCGCGCTGAGAGAAGTGTTCTTCTTCAACGTTCCGAGCTGCGTGACCTCGTCCTTCAGGATCGGGACGATCTGCTGCTTCTGCTGCTCGGTCAGGCCCAGCTCGATCGAGAACTGGTTGCTCATCTCCGTCAGCGGGTTGATCGCGATCTGCGGCGTCGGAAGGATCTCGTAGTTGGCGTAGCCGAATTCGTTGCTGCGCGCGCCGTAGTAGGTGTTCCCGAGCTTGTAGAACGTGACCGCGTACGGGTCCTGCGAGACGAAGGTGACGAGCTTGCCGTCCGTGATCTTGTACGGAATGGTCGTCCCCTCGTAGCCGTCGCGCATCACGTTGCCGTAGCCACTGGGCACGTTGGCGTACCGGCCGACCCGGGACACGATCATGTGCCCCTCGTCGGTGAAGCTCTCGCTGAACTGCTCTCCGGTCACGTTGTTCTGCAGCCAGAAGGCCTTGCCGACGACGAGTGCCTTCAGCTGTGCGTCGCCCAAGACGGTCGCGCCCTTCTTCTTCAGGTCGGCGACGGTCATCCCCGCCGGTGCGTTCTTGCGCGCGTCGGCCGACGGCGTGTACCAGATCGGCGAGGTCCAGGCGCGCTCCTGCCCCGTCAGCGGCACCACGTCGGGCGGCGGAAGACCCGTCTTCACGGCCTGGATCAGGGTCCAGCGCGGCGTCGGGATCTCCAGGACCCGGACGTAGTAGAACGCGTGCAGGCTCGGGTCGAACTCCGGATCCGTCCAGACCGTCTTCAGCTCCGCCGACCCGGCGTCGTTCGTATAGGTCGCCTTCTCGACGTCCACCGTGCTCACGACGGCGGGGACCCTGCCCGTCCACTTGTCGGGCTTGCGGTCGCCGGACCAGGCGACGTCGAAGACCTTCTCGAAGCTCTGGCCGTTCTGGCTCCAGCCCTTGATGATCTGGACCCGGTCGAGATTGGCGGAGCTCGGGTCTTTGATGGCCCACACGACGAACGTCGGAGTCACACCCTTTCCCGACGGCGCCGGCGACAGGTCGGCGCCCATGGGGACGCCGCCGGCATAGGATTGCTTCACCCAGTCGGCGGCGTTCAGGATGTCCGCTTTGTAGCCCCAGCCACCGAAGAACCGCACCTTGATGTGCGGCCCACTGACGCCGAAGGTCTCCTTGCGGTACATCGCGTCCCACAGGGACGCCCGGGTATTCTCCTCGGCCCACACGCCCGTCAGACCACCCGGGTTCTCCAGGCGCACGTCCATGCTGCCGCCGATCAAGACCCCGGCAAAGCGGCGCTCCACCGACCCGTCGGCGTCGGCGTGGAGGCCGTAGAAATTGTCCTGCCGGTACGGGCTGCCGGTGTTGTGCGAATCCGAGCCGCCCGCCATTCCGAGCTTGTACGGGTTGTAGCCACGCACGTCCTGCATGGTGATGCCGTCCTTCAGCGCCTGCCGCCCGTAGCTGCCCGTGATGTGGTCGATGCGGCCGACGGTGCCCGGAAGGCCGAGGATGGCCTCATAGAGCTCGTAGCTGGCGAACTCGTCGTTGGGCGAGAGCAGTGGATGGGTCTCCGACTGCCCCTTGCCCTGCTTGATCTCGACCAGGCGCTCGTTGCGATCGCGCGCGGCCGCCCAGGCCGCATCGATCGGCCTCCCGGTCGTATTGTCGACGTCGACCGGGTACATCCAGCCGTCGCTGACGTTGGCGTTGTGCGAGATGGCGAGCAGCTCGTTACCGCTCTTGCGCTGCGCGTCCATCCAGTTCCACAGGTCCGTGGGGAGCTTCGAGTCGAGCGCGCTGAACGGGTAGTCCGGCACCTTGTCGCAGGCACGGAAAAAGACGTTCCGATGCAGGTTGCGATTACCGGGCATCGACGTCCACTCGTACGAGCAGAACGCGGTGAATTTGCCGGGATGGTTGTTCTCGTCGGCGATCTTGACGTTTTCCTTCCACACCGTGGCCGTGACCTTCGGGTCCATGAACGCCTTGACCGGCGCGCTCGAGCCCAGCTTGAGGAGGTACGAGAAGACCTTGTTCTGCTCTTCTGAACTGTTCGGATCCTTCATGATCATCGGCTGCGCCGCGGGTATCTTGCTCACATAGGACCCCGGGGTGTTGGCCTCGCGCGTGACCCCGACGTACTCCGAGTGATCGGTCACGCCCATGAAGTCCATTGGCGTGTCGATTTTGATGTCGTAGCCCATCGGGTGCTTGATGGTCTCGCCCTGGGCGTACTTCAGAGCCTCGGCCGGGCCGGTGAGGCGGTTCCCCATCACCCACGCGTCGACCGACCAGCTCGTGTGGATGTGCGTCTCGCCGAAGTAGGCGTTGCGCTCGGGGTTGGGTTGCGCGAGGGCCGATACCACGCTCGCGACCGACAACCCGAAGGCCAAGATCCAAACGGTTGCACCACGAATCACACAGCGCATCGCGTCGCTTTCCTTTCGAAGCCGTCTCCCAGTGGCGCTTCGTGCCACGAGAGCACCTGCAAGGGTCGTGCTCGTGCTGCGCCCGCTGTACTTCGCTTTGGATCGCCGTTCTTGCCATCCTGCGCCAACGCCCTTGAGATCCAGCGGCTTGCAAAGTCGGGCGCGAGCGCGTGGTGGGGGCCCAAACCCGGGGTAATCCGCCCGTTCGCCGGCGGACCTGCCAGAGCACCCCGCCCGACCGTCCGTGCGATCCGGTGCGCGCTCCAGCCGACGCGAGTTGTCGCGCGCCGACCGTGCATCGTAGAACGCGCCCATGCGAACGACGATCGTGCTGCTGACACTGATGATGGCGATGACGTCGGCGGAGGCCGTGGTCTGCAAGCGGAAGAATGGCTCCCTCGCGCTCCGCTCCGACACCTGCAAGAAGCGCGAGCAGGCCGTTTCCGCCGCGGACCTCGGCGTCGTCGGGACGGCGGGGATGCAGGGACCACCGGGCGCGCCGGGCCCGGGGGCGCGCTGGGCGCTCGTCTCGGGGACGGGCACGATCCTCGCCCAGTCCGGCGGCATCTCGGTCGTCTTCACCGACAGCGGTGCCCACGTGCTCGACTTCGGCGAGAGTCTCGCGGGCAAGGTACTTCAAGCGACCACGGCGTACACGGACGCGGAGAGCGCCGGTGACGGACGCGTCAACGTCGGACTGTGCGGGGGCGGTGCGGGGCGGGTGACGTGCGATCCGGGCATGAACGACGACCACCACGTCTTCGCCTACACGGTGAACGCGTCGGGCACCTTGAATGAACCGCATCCGTTCTTCCTGGCCGTGTTCTAACGCGACGCTCGCCGGAACGTCTTCGCGAGACTCCCGATGAACCACGCCGTGATCGTGTTCCTGCTCGCCCTCGGTCTGCTTCTCGGCATGCTGCTGCTTCTGCAGGTCGGTCGTCACCTGGGCCGCAAGCGCGCGCTGAAGGAAGCCGACGGCGACGCGGCGGGGATCGGTGCGGTCGACGGGGCGATCTTCGGCCTGCTCGGACTCCTCATCGCGTTCACCTTCTCGGGCGCGAGCGCGAGGTTCGACGCGCGACGGGAATTGATCGTGGAGGAGACCAACGACATCGGCACGGCCTACCTCCGACTCGACCTGCTGCCGGCCGACAGCCAACCAGTCCTCCGCGACCTTTTCCGGCGCTATCTCGACGCGCGGATCGAGATGTATCGGAAGCTCCCGGACGTCGCCGCCGCCAAGGAGCATTTCCTGCGCGCCAACGAGCTGCAGACCCGGATCTGGGGCGAAGCAGTGACGGCCAGCAGGGCAAAGGACGCCGCGCCGGCGGCGGCGATACTTCTGTTGCCGGCTCTCAACGCCATGATCGACATCACGACGACCCGATACATGGCGACGCAGATGCATCCGCCGGTCGTCGTGTTCGCGATGCTGTTCGCGCTGGCGCTCGCGGCCTCGCTGATGGCGGGCTACGGCATGGTCGGCGACACGTTGCGGACCCGCGTCCACATGCTGGGCTTCGCGCTCGTCGTGGCGATGGCCGTGTACGTGATCCTGGACATCGAGTACCCGCGTCTGGGGCTGATTCGCGTGGACGCCTTCGATCAGGCGCTGATCGATCTCCGCGAGAGCATGAATCACGACCTCCCGGCCGCGGGCCCGAACTAGATTCCGCCGTGCCGCGCCTGAACCCCGCCGCGCTCACGTTCGGCACGTTCACGTCGAGCTATCCGCCGGTCGAGCAGGTGATCCAGTCGGCGCAGGCGCTCGAGGCGGCTGGTTTCGATCACGTGTGGTCCGGCGATCAGCTCCAGTTCCAGCACCCGCATCGGCTGTGGACGCCCGAGTATTGCGACGGCGCGCGGACGAACCCGAAGCTCGCGGCGAAGTTCGCGCTCCAGCCGCTCATGAGCGTCCTCGGTCGGCACACGCGGCGGGTGTGCATCGGCCAGGGCGCGCTCGAAGCGATCCGCCGCGGCCCGGCGATCCTCGCGCAGGAGTTCCTGACGACGCAGCATTTCACGCAGGGGCGTGCGATCTTCGTGCTCGCCGCCGGCGAGTGGAAGAACATCGGTCCGTACGGCTACGACCACCGCTTCCGCGACTCGCGGCTCGCCGAGACGGCACGGCTCGTGCGCACCTTTTTCGATACGCAGGAGCCGATCTCGTACGACGGGCGGTTCTGGAAGCTCGAAGACGCCGTCGTGGAGCTGCCGCCCTTCGAGGGCGTCCCGCCGCCCCTCTGGCTCGCCGGGGGAGGCCCGAAGGTGTTGGAGGCGGTCGGCCGCTTCGCGGACGGCTGGCTCGTCTACACGCCGGGCGGCGTCATCGGGCGGCCGGAGCGCATCGCGGAGAAGCTCGCCGTCGCTCGCGATCACGCCGCGCGCGCCGGCCGTGATCGGCGCGCCGTCACGTGCGGGACGCTGCCGCTCCCTCGTGCAGGACTCGGCCCGTGTCCTACAGGCTCGGGACCGTTCAGGGCTGCGCGTTCTCGCAGTCGCTCTTGCAGCTGGCGTATGCGTTGTGGCAGCTCGCGTCGCAGCCCGCGTATCGGGACGTCTCCTGGTCGGTCCCGGAATCCCGCTCGTTGCGACAGTCGCTCTTGCAGCTCTGGAGCGCGTCCTCGCAGCCTTGCTTGCAGTACGCCTTCGCCTCGTCGCGTGCCTGCGCACCGCCGCAGACGGCGAGCAGCGCGACGGCGAAGACCAGCGTACCGGTGCGCGATCGAACGGCCATGCGCCGCCGATAGGCGCGGGCGGCAGCGCCGTCAATGGCCTCGCCCGAGGTCTCGCCGGAATCGTCACCGCGCCGCATACACGTGCCAGCGCCCGGGCACACCGCGGAGCTCGTGCTCGCCACGGTCGTCGAACTCGAAGCCGGCGCCGGCGACGAGGTCGTGGACGGTCCGGGTGAGGAGCACCTCGCCGGGCCCCGCGATGGCCGCGGTTCGCGCTCCGATGTGCACCGCGAGGCCGGTCAGATCGTCGCCGCGCACCTCGCACTCGCCGGTGTGGAGCCCCGCGCGCACGTCGAGGCCGAGCCGGCGTGCGCCGGCAGTGATGTCCTTGGCGCAGCGGATGGCCCGCGCCGGGCCGTCGAACGCTGCGAGGAACCCGTCGCCGGT
>DATJZY010000053.1 GCA_035577985.1 Candidatus Eisenbacteria bacterium | reverse complement strand
CGGCGGCCTCCTCTCCGCCATCGGGATCGCCGGGATGGATCGCATGATCCAGGCGAACGTCATCGCGATGTCGGGCCGCGCCGTCGAGGCGGCCGGCGACGTCGACGTCCTGCTGCTCGACAAGACCGGCACGATCACCCTCGGCAACCGGCAGGCGACCGCATTCATCCCCGTCGACGGCGTAGCGGTCGAGAAGCTCGCTGATACGGCGCAGCTCGCCTCGCTCGCCGACGAGACCCCGGAAGGCCGGAGCATCGTCGTCCTCGCCAAGGACAAGTACGGGCTCCGCGAGCGCAACATCCATGACCTCAAGGCCGCGTTCGTCCCCTTCAGCGCTCAGACTCGCATGAGCGGCGTCGACCTGGACGGCCGGCGGGTGCGCAAGGGAGCGGCGGACGCAATCGAGGAGTACATCAAGAGCTCGGGCGGCCGCTTTCCCGTCGCCGTGCAACGGAGCGTCGATTCGATCGCCACCGAGGGCGGGACTCCGCTCGTCGTGGCCGACGGGGCCGAGGTCGTGGGGGTCATCCAGCTCAAGGACATCGTCAAGACCCGCATCAAGGACCGGTTCGCCGAGCTGCGGCAGATGGGCATCAAGACGGTGATGATCACCGGGGACAACCCGCTCACGGCCGCGTCGATCGCTGCCGAGGCGGGCGTCGACGACTTCCTCGCGCAGGCCACGCCGGAGAAGAAACTCGAGCTGATCCGCGAGTACCAGCGCGGCGGCCGCCTGATCGCCATGACGGGCGACGGCACCAACGACGCGCCGGCACTCGCGCAGGCGGACGTCGCCGTCGCCATGAACACCGGTACGCAGGCGGCCAAGGAAGCCGGCAACATGGTGGACCTCGACTCGAACCCGACGAAGCTCATCGAGATCGTCGAGATCGGGAAGCAGCTCCTCATGACCCGGGGCTCGCTCACGACGTTCAGCATCGCGAACGACGTCGCGAAGTACTTCGCGATCATTCCGGCGGCGTTCGCTACCACGTACCCGGTCCTCGGCAGGTTGAACGTCATGGGTCTCGCGACCCCGCAGAGCGCCATTCTCTCGGCCGTGATCTTCAACGCCCTCATCATCATCGGGCTGATCCCGCTCGCGCTGCGCGGCGTCCGTTACCGCGCGGTAGGCGCCTCGACGCTGCTGCGCGACAACCTCCTCATCTACGGTCTCGGCGGCATCGTCGCGCCGTTCATCGGCATCAAGGCGATCGACATGGTGCTGGCCGGGCTCGGTCTCGCCTGAAGGCACAAGGAGACGATCATGAACCAACTCCGTCCCGCGCTCTTGGTGTTCGTAGTCCTGACGGTCGTGACCGGCGTCGCCTATCCGTTGGCCGTGACCGCGATCTCCCAGATCGCCTTTCCGACACAGGCCAACGGCAGCCTGATCGTGAAGGACGGCAAGGTCCTCGGCTCGACCCTCATCGGGCAGCCGTTCGACGACCCCAAGTACTTCTGGAGCCGGCTCTCCGCCACGGCGCCCGTCGGTTACAACGGCGCAGCGTCCTCGGGGTCGAACATGGGACCGCTGAACGACGCGCTCGTCGACGCCGTTCGCGGTCGGGTCGATGCGCTCAAGGCCGCCGATCCGGACAACAAGCTGCCCGTCCCCGTCGACCTCGTGACGGCGTCCGGCAGCGGTCTCGACCCGAACGTCAGCCCGGCGGCCGCTCGCTACCAGGTCGCGCGGGTCGCCCGAGCCCGCGGCCTCGCGGAGCCCGAAGTCCAGACGTTGGTCGTGCGGTACACGCACGGACGACAGCTGGGCATGCTCGGCGAGCCCGTCGTCGACGTCCTCGCGCTCAATCTGGCCCTGGACGCGAAGCGCTGAGAGGACATCGGCATGAAGATCGCGTGTCCCGTGCCCGAAGGGCTCGCGCCATGCGCTCGAAGGGGCGACCCATGACGACACGGATGATCTCGATCTTCCTGATGACCCTGCTGGCGACCCGAGCCACACCGGCCCACGCCACGCAGGCCACGCAAACACCCCCTG
>DATJZY010000052.1 GCA_035577985.1 Candidatus Eisenbacteria bacterium | reverse complement strand
CGCGACCGCGCGCTGAGCCTCGTGCGCGAGCGCTACAGCGACTTCGGCCCGACCTTCGCGCACCAGAAGCTCACCGAGGAGCATGCCCTCCAGTTGTCCGTGGAGACGCTCCGCGGCTGGATGGTCGCCGCGAGCCTCTGGTGCCGCGCGCGCAGCGGACGCGGCGCAGCTACCCGCCCCGCCCGCGGCGCGCGTGCCTGGGCGAGCTCGTCCAGATCGACGGCTCCGAGCATGCCTGGTTCGAAGACCGCGGGCCCATCTGTACGCTCCTGGTCTACGTCGACGATGCCACGAGCCGGCTCATGGAGCTCTGCTTCGCCGAGGTCGAGTCGACGTTCGACTACTTCCGGGCGACGCGCCGCTACCTCGAGCAGCACGGCAAGCCGATGGCCTTCTACAGCGATCGGCTGAGCGTCTTTCACGTCCAGGCCCGTGATCGAGCCCAGGGGGGACCGGGCTTCTCGCAGTTGGGGCGCGCCCTCCGGGACCTCAATATCGACCTCCTCTGCGCGCGGAGCCCCGAGGCCAAGGGCCGCGTGGAACGGGCCAACGGCACCCTCCAAGACCGCCTGGTGAAGGAGCTCCGCTTGCAGGGGCTCCATGATCCCGTCGCCGCCGCGCCGTTCCTCCCCGCGTTCATGGCCGACTACAATCGCCGCTTCGCCAAGCCACCCGCGATCGCCTATGACGCCCATCGGCCGCTGCGTCCCGCCGACGATCTCGACCAGCTCTTCACGCTCCAGGAGACGCGCCGCATCAGCCGCCAGCTCACCGTGCACTATAAGCGCGACCTCTACGTCCTCGCGGATACGGTCGCGAATCGCCGGCTGCGCGGCACGACGGTCACGGTCCACGAAGCCGCGGACGGGACAGTCACCCTTCGAGCCAACGGCCAGGAGCTCACGGCTCGCCTCTTTCCGAAGGATCACGCGTGCATCGATCCCGGGGCCATCGTCGAGCACAAGCACCTCGACGGCGTCTTCGAATGGATCGCGACCCAACAGCAACAGCGCGATGCCGCGCGCCTGGCACACCCGAAGATCAGCCTACGCGAGAAGCAGCGGATCCGTGCCGGTGCTCCCTCGCGCTCCCCGACCTCTCTCGCACCGTAAGGCGGACATCTCTACTTGGGGCCGGAGCGGACATTTCTACTTTGTGTTGACAGGGCGTGCCCTTCCCCCCGGCTGACGCGGCCTCAGTTTGGATCGAAGTCCGGAAGCCGCGCCGGTATTTTCCGCGCAGGGCGCTTTAGCCACTGCGAGGACCTTACGTGGAAATCCGTTTCCCGTATCGGTGGTCTGCCATGGCCGCACCGCAGCATCCGATCCTCATTGTCGACGACAATCCCGACGATCCGTGCTCGGCCAGATGCTCGTGTGACACCTGATGGTCGTGTCGGACTGCTCGGTCATCGATATCCGCATGGGAGGATGGCTTCTCGTCCGGCGAGATTCGCGCGCATTCCCGTCGATCGTCTAGGCGGCGGTCCGGTACGGCGTCGGCGGCTCGACACTCGCTAGCCAGCAGCGCAGCCGGGCGGCGATCTCGTCGCGCGTGTGGCGAAGCGCGGCGAGCGCGTCGTTGGTGTCACCGTCGCATCCGAGATCGGGAATCTCCCAATGGATCGTGCGGGTTGCGAACGGAAAGATGCGGGGCGCTTCGGTCTCGTCGGGGGTGCGCAGAATGATCGCGAACCGGGCGCCGTGCCCGAGAAAGGCCTTCAGACCCTTCGGGTCCAGGGCGCCGGGCTCGACGCCCGACTCTCGAAGCACCTGCGGGAGAAGGGGATGGACCGGCTTCGGCGTGAGTCCGGCGCTGGTGCACTCGAAGCGATCGCCGGCGTGGTGGCGCAGCAGCGCCTCGGCGAGCTGGCTACGAACCGAGTTGTCGGCACACAGGAACAGCACCATCGGCTTGCGACCGCGCATGTCGGCTCTCCTCGCCGAGTGGGGGTGAACACGCTCGAAGTACTCGTTTCTCATGTCGTCGACCCTGGCAGCGGCCGGCACGGCGCCCTGCGCATGGTCAGTCCCTCGCGACTCCGGTGGGCTCGATGAAGGTCCGAACGATACCGTCGACGCGCCAGGGCGACCAGGCGCGCAGCGATGCGATGGTGGGCCAGGCGCGCGACAGCTCATGCGCACGTCCCTCGAACCACGCCTCGGCGCCCGGCCAGATCCACGGCACCGCGACCGACGCGGCGGTGGCCGCCCCGGACGCGGCGAGTGCCGTGGTCCAGCCGGTGATGCCGAGCGGCGTGCAGCCGCAGAGCTGGCTCAGGCCCGGCGTCTGCACGACTGCGCTGAGCGCGGCGAACGAACCGAGTCCCGTCGCGACCACCAGCGGACTTCGGCCGCCGCTCGCGAGCGTCTGACCGAGCTGCGTCGCCACGAGGGCCGTGAGCGCTACCGTGCCGGCCTCCCTGCGTGCGCCGCGCGCGCGCGTCAGCATCCAGGCAACGCCCGCACCGGCCGCCGTGAACGCGGCCCGGCAGGCGATGTCGGCCGTCAGATGCCCGCCGAGCGACGCCTCGGGCCCTTCGTGGAGCAGCGCTTCCGCCGTCGTGGGCGGCGGCGGGCGAAGCGCGATGGCCATGGCGGGCGCGACGTCGGTCAGTAGGTTCACCAGGAGGAGCTGGCGGGCGTTCAGCGGCGCTTCGCCCAGCATGCTGGTCGCGACGGTGAACGCGAGCTCGCCCAGGTTGCCCCCGACGAGCACGGCGACGGCGTCGCGGACGGATACCCACATGGCGCGGCCCTCGAGCACCGCGTCCACGATCGTCTCGATGCGGTCGTCGGTGACGACCAGGTCGGCCGCATCGCGCGCCGCGGCCGTGCCGCGCCGCCCGAGCGCGATGCCGACGTTCGCCATGCGGATCGCGGCGGCGTCGTTGGCCCCGTCGCCCGTCATGGCGACCGTGTGGCCGGTGCGTTGCAGCGCGGCGACGAGCCGGGCCTTGTGCGCGGGCGTCACGCGCGCAAACACGCGCGTCGTCGTAAGGACGGTATCCAGCGCGTCATCGTCGAGGTCCTCGATCTCGGCGCCGGTGACGACGCCGGCGTCATCGGCGATCTCCAGCTCCCGCGCGATCCGAGCGGCCGTACCGGGATGATCCCCGGTCATGAGCATGGGCGTGACGCCAGCCGCTCGCAGGCCGCGCAGCGCGTCGCCCGCCGTCACCCGCACGGGATCGCTGAAACCGAGAAAGCCGCGGAACAGGAGATCCGTGACGGCGTCGCCGTCGAACGCCGCGTCGAGCGGCGCGTCGCGCTCCGCGACCGCGAGGATGCGCAACCCGCCTCCCGCGAGCTGCCCCGCTTCTTCCGCGAGCCGCGCCTGGAGGCCCGCGTCCATCGCGACCACGCTGCCGTCCGGCCGTTGCCAGGCGCGGCACCGCGCGATGACGACTTCCGGTGCGCCTTTCACGCTCAGGCGTAACGTATCGTCGAGGCGACCGAGCGTCGCGTGATAGGCCCGGCCGGGCTCGAACGCCAGCTCGGCAAGCCGGATCCAGCCCGGTAGATCGTCGTCGGGCGCGAGCACACGGGCCGTGGTCGCATCGGCCAACGCCTGGTCGGTCGGATGCGGCAGCGATCGTCCGCCGACCGCCTCGGGAGTGGCGCGCAGTGCGGCTGCGAGAATCGCGCGCCGGACGGGTTCCGCGCTCTCCCCGTTGCCTGCACCGTCCCAGACGGTCTGGAGGCGCAGGCGTCCTTCGGTGACCGTGCCGGTTTTGTCGAAGCACACCACGTCCACGCGTCCGAGGGCCTCGATGGTTCGCGGATTTCGCACGAGCGTGCCGCGGAGCGACAGTCGGCGCGCCGCCGCGAGCTGGGCCGCGGTGGCGAGGAGGGGAAGCCCTTCGGGCACCGCCGCGACCGCGAGGCTCGTCCCGGCGCCGATCACCTCGCGACCCGGACGGCCGCGCAGCAATCCCGCGGCGGCGACGCCGATGCCCGAGAGGACCGCCGTCGGCGCCATGAAGCTCGTGAGCGATTCGAGCCGCGCTTCGACGCCCTCGGTCGGCGTCCGGGCGCGCGCGGCGCCGGCTGCCCGTCGGGCCTCGGTGGCGTTGCCCACCGCAATCACGACGGCGGTCGCGGTACCCGCGGCGATCGACGTGCCCTCGTAGAGCATCGAGCTCCGCTCCGCGACGTCCGCCGCCCGCGAGGCGCGGATTGTCTTCGCGACCGGGAGCGACTCGCCGGTCAGGCTGGATTCGTCCACCTCGAGGTTGTCCTGCGCCACGATACGGCAGTCCGCCGGCACGGCGTCGCCCGCGCGGAGCAGGAGCACGTCACCGGGAACGATGGCAGCGGTGTGGATGGTCTCCTCGCGGCCGTCCCGACGAACCATCACGTGCGCCGGGACGTGCTCGGAGAGCCCGTCGATCGCTGCGTCCGTGCGCAGCTGCTGCACGCCGCCGATGGCGGCGTTCAACACGACCACGCTCGTTACGAGCGCGGCGTCGATCACCGAGCCCGCGACGGCGGAGAGCCCGGCCCCGACGGCGAGTATCGGCGTCAGCGGATTGCGGAGCTGGTCGAGCATTGCTTCCCCGAGCCGTGCGAGCGTGCCGGGCGGCGACGCCTCGCCGACGTACCGCCGCGCAGCTTCGGCGACACCGAGGCCGTCGATCGACGTCCCGAGCCGTTCCAACACGGTCGCCACATCGAGGGCGTGCCACGGCGTCGTGTCCCGCCGCGCCGGTGCCGGCCGGAGCGCCAGGCCGGCGCTCAACCGCACGCCGTTCGCCATCGCGACGAGACTCGTCACATTGACCGCGGTCGCCACCCGCCCGGACGTCTCGCGACTGAGCCCACCCAGCGACATGACGAGCCCGAGCCCCGCGCCGATCGCCGCCAGCTGCACGCTCTGGTGCGAGGCGATACGCGCGCTGCGGCACGCCTCGATCAGGAACCGGGCGTCGTCGAGCCGATCGCCACAGAGGAGATCGGCGGTCCACGGCGCTTCCTGCGCAGCCCGGACGAGGCCGATCCCGCAATCCGCGACCGCGAGGGCGGCGGCGTCGGCGGTGTCCACCACGCAGACGACCCGCCCCTCGCGCTGGAGCCGACGCACCTCGTCGACGAGGCCGTTGCCGGCCGGGATCACCTCGTCGACGTCGATTCCGCCGATGTGGAGGGGCGCGTCGGCCGCGACCACGATCCGCATCTCGGCCTTCCGCGCGGCGTGGATCAGCGATTCGGCATCGGGATCGAGGACGGCTCGGGCTCGTGCCACGGCGACCGCGACGTCTCCGTGCCGCAACGCCATGAGACGGTAGCCGGCGGCGAGATCCTGCGTTCGAGACGCATCGAGCGGACCTACCGACCACGGACCGTCGCCCTGCACGTCCCACGGTCGGCAGGGATCGACGAGCGACGCCAGGCGGCGACGGAGCACCGCGGGATCGCATCCGTCGACGGCGACGAAGCTCCCAGGGAGCACGTCGAGCCGGACCAAGAGACCGAGCGGGACCACGAGGCAGTCGACGCGGTCCAGACGCCGGAGCGCCTGGCGATCCAGCGGGAGGATGCCTCGCAGAGCCAGCGCGAGCGCCAGGTACGATGCGAACGCCTCACGGCCCAGCCGGGCCGGCTTCGGGAGCCCGCTCAAGAGGGGGGCCGTGGCGTCAGCGATGTTGCCGGTCGCCATGACGCCGAGCGTGAAGGCGACCCCCGAGCCGAGGAGCGCGGCGTCCGCGTAGCGCTCGACCGGGCCGGCGGGGAGGTCGACGACCCGTGCCCCCGTCTCGGCCGCCTCCCGCGCCGCCGCGCCCGGCGTCGAGCACAGCTCCGACTCGCGATCCATCCACGTGCGGAGTCGCACGACACGCTCCACGAGCACGAGGCCGTGATGCGCGATGTCGGCCACCGGGCCGAGCGGACTCTGCGCGAGCCCCTGCGTGATCGCGTTCGACAGCGTCAGCACGAGGCTGGTCGTCTGGCGGCCGACGCGATCTTCGACGGCGCGGCGAAGGCGGGGAGCGTCGAACAACGACACGAGGGCGAGCGCGTCGATCTGGATTGGCAAGGTGGGGGCGCGAAGGGCACGGCCGGCGATGGCCAGCCCGATCCCCACCACGTCGCCGCCGAGCTCGATCACGCACCGGACCAGGGGCTCGAGATCGCCCGGATGCTCCGGGCGATCGATCGGGAAGGGCAGCACGTGGAGACCGAGCGCCGTCTCCACGTGCTCGACCACCTTGATGATGTACCGGAGGTCGCACAGGTCGGCGTCAAAGGCCACGATCGCACGACCCACGGCCGCGTTGACGTCCACCCAATGGACTCCCTCGAGCAGCAAGAGGTGCTCCGGCAGGTGTCGGGATAGCTCCGCCGCCTGCCGAGGATTCATCGGTCGGAGCTCGATGTGCGCACGACCGTTCGCGACGTGGGCGCGACGGCCGTGCTGGCTGGCGAAATTATACAGGGGGCGGATCCAGTCGAAGAGTCCCATCGCGACCATCCTCATGGGTCCCAAGTTCCATGCCATGGGCATGGCCCGAAGGAGTCGGGAGGCGAGATGACGCCATTCCCAGGGGCGGGCTCGTCGCCGATGTTCGATTCCTGCAGGAGGGAAGCCAGCTCGGCCGAGAGCACGTGCACCCCGCCGAACGTCGGTGCGGCGTCAGGGACCGGTTCCTGCATGAGTGGATGGTCCGACGCGAGCCGACAAGACGACGCTCCGGCGTGAGCGAGCGACTTTCGTTGGACCACGTCGACTGCGAGCTCCGATGACGACATTGACAAGCGCGCACTTCTGGTTCGTCACGAGCGAGATCATCGTCATCAATCTCATGCTGTCGGCAGACAATGCGGTGGTGATCGCGTTGGCCTGTCGCCACCTGAAGGGGGCCCATCGGACGCTGGCGATGACGTACGGCGTCCTCGGTGCGGTGTGCCTCCTGGTGGGCCTCACCGCATTCGCGGGGACCTTGCTCACGCTGCCCTATCTCAAGCTCGTCGGTGGGGCATTGCTCGCATGGATCGGCATCAGGCTGATCGTGGACGAGAACCGGATCGACGACGAGGAGGCGGCATCGGTTGCCACTCGAATCGGCTCGGCGGTGAAGGTCGTCGTCATGGCCGACCTGGCCATGAGCTTCGACAACGTGCTCGGAGTGGCCGCCGTCGCCGATGGAAACGTCCTGCTCGTCGCGGTCGGTCTCGCCATGAGCATTCCGCTGGTGGTGTTCGCCGGCGGCCTCGTGATCCGGCTCATGGATCGATTCCGCTGGCTTCCCGTCGCCGGTGCTGGTCTCCTTGGATACGTAGCCGGGGATCTCATGGCACGGGACCCGGCACTGATGCGATGGATCGACGTGCAGACCGCGATGCATGGCTTGATGCCGGTCACTGGTGCGGTCCTCGTCGTCGCGACGGGCGTCCGGCTCTTGCATCGGCAGCATGCAATCACCGCGGGCCCGGTGTCGTGGCCGAGGCGCCCGTCGCGGCGCGGCACGGAAACACCGCTCAGCAGGGATCGCTCCGCCATATCGCGCGAAGGGGGCCGAGACATCCGAGTGTGAGGCGAACGCGATTGCGCGCTCAGATGCGACGGCGCTGCCGTCGCCGTTCGGCGTAGAGCCTGGGGTACCGGTGGGTGGCGAGACGGCCTGCTGCTTCCGAAGGCGCGATGCGCGAGACGTCCCTGTGCTCGGATGGGAGCGTGCGATTCGGCGTGCACGGTCGCAGGGCCGTCTCCGCGCCGTAGGCGCGCCATCCGATCGACCATGGAACGCCCGACTGCTCGTGCCGCTCGCGAGCGCGGGCACGAGCGATGGTTACGACGGGCGCGGCGATCGCGAGCCCCATGCCGGCGACGATGAGCCATGATACAGGCATCCCACACCTCCCGTGTCGATGGACTGCGTCGATGCCGAGGTGGAGCATCTCGCGTGCCGTGTGATCGAGTGTTTGCGTCGCTCTCGCCTGGCCGCGGGAAGGATCGCGACATGGCATCGCGCCGCCGACAGTGATCTGCGAGGATTTCGGAGGCCACCAACCCGGCAGTCACATGGGGGTAATCAAGAATTTAAGCAGTGTTCGCCTCGATCAGCCGAACCTCGGACCGGGACACGCCGATTGTCGGCATCCGGTTCCTCTCGCTGCATCGCACGACGCCGCCTGTTTCGCGGCCGCGCGAAATCCGGCCACGAAAGCCCTCCGGATGTGATCGACGAGGTGACGATGATGCCGCCATCTCCGTTTCGACGCGAATACCGCTCGCCGGAAGCATTCTGCGACGCGAACCAACGGGCCAACCGGGTTGAAGGTACGTGACCCGTTACGATGGCCGAGTCGTGCATCGTCCCGCGCGGAAGCACTCGACCGAAGGATCGACGCGACGAACGACACGCTGCGCTGGCGACAAGAGGGAAGGCGGAGATTCCCTTCGTGGCATCGATTTCGGCAGCGTCTGAGCCCTGGTCGAGGCGTGTCACGAAGCGCCGGTCGAAGAGCTGGCTCAGGTCCGGGGCGCGGTAGCCGGCGAGCTCCGCGTCGCGCAGCATGCCCCGCAACCCACTGTGAATCACGCGGTCGATGGTGTTTGCGGCGAGGCCGTGGCGCCGAAGCCGCGTCGTCGATGGCGTCGAGAAGCAGGCGGCCAAGGCCGCCGAAGACGTGCTGAAGCGCCTCCACGGAGCGACCCAGAGCGACACGTGGCTGCGCTCGTACGGCGCGTGCAGGACCTCGAAGCGCGTGTCGCGGCGCTCGAGGGCCTGTCGGCGGACGAGAGCTCCTCCTCCCTATAGGTCCTCGACCGCGAACGTTCAGAGGCGCGTTCCGCCATGCGGGACGATCCGGTGCCACGCCGTGCGATTCTCAAATGTGCCACTGCGCCACCACGGCCATCCGACGGCTGGTAGGAGATCCACGAATCATGCCGGCGCCGCGACGGGTGGGTCTGGCTGGGTCCTTGCAGCGTCCAGTCCTCGAGATGTTCGAAGATCGGACAGATGCGGGCCGCCGGCTCGCCACGCATCTCGAGGCATACCGCGCCGAGCGGCCGGTCGTGCTCGGGCTGCCCCGCGGGGGCGTCGTCGTGGCATACGAGATCGCCCGTGCGCTCGGCGCGCCGCTCGACGTGCTGGTCGTGCGGAAGGTGGGCGCGCCGGGTCGTCCGGAGTTCGGGATCGGCGCGGTCGTCGACGGCGAGCATCCGCAGGCGATCGTGGACGATCGCGCGGTGCGCACCATCGGCGTATCGGCGGCGTACCTCGAAGCCGAGATCGCTCGCCAGCTCGCGGAAGTCACGCAGCGGAACGCGCGGCTGCGAGCGGGACGCCATGGGGTCGACTTGCACGACCGCACCGTCATCGTCGTCGATGACGGGATCGCGACGGGTGGCACGGTGCGTGCGGCGCTCCGAGGCGTGCGGCGCGCACAGCCGCGCCGCGTCGTCCTCGCGGTCCCCGTGGCACCGCCCGGCGCGATCTCGGCGTTGCGCACCGAGGCGGATGCCGTCGTGTGCCTCGAGACGCCACGGCACTTCCACGCCGTCGGGCAGTTCTATCGCGACTTTCGCCAGACGACCGACGACGAGGTGATCGACCTGCTCGCGCGGGCCGCGGACGATCCGCCTTGGCGACGGGCCGCCAACGACGGATGAGCGAGACCGTGGGCCGTTATCGCTTCATCGAGGACATCGCGATCGCCGACTGCGCCATCGAGGTCGACGGTGCCGACCTGGACGATCTGTTCGGGACCGCGGCGACGGCGCTCGCGGAGATCATGGTCGACCCCGCGACGGTGCCGATCACCCTCGAGCGGCGGGTGACGCTCGAGGCCGAGGAGCCGGATCTGCTCCTGTACGACTGGCTCGCCGAGCTCATCCTTCGCAAGGATCGCGATCGCGAGATCTTCCCCGTCGCCGAGGTCCGCGTCGGCACGGGACGACCGTGCACGCTCGTAGCGCGGGTCCATGGCGGCGCGATCGACGTCGAGCGGATGGCACTCCGGAACGATCCGAAGGCCGTGACGCTGCACGCCTTCACCCTCGAGCAGCATGCAGGCGGGTGGCGGGCGCAGGTCGTGATCGACATCTAGGAGCGTCGCGATGCAGCTCACGCCGGTGGCACCGTGCATCTGGGAGATCCCCGCGAGCGAGAAGCCGGGCATGCGCGTGCCGGCGCGGCTCTACGCGAGCGAGGCCTTGCTCGCCGGCATGGAGCACGGTGTCTTCGATCAGGTGACGAACGTCGCTTGCCTTCCCGGCATCGTCCGGGCCGCGCTCTGCATGCCCGACGGCCACTGGGGGTACGGCTTCCCGATCGGCGGGGTCGCGGCATTCCGTGCGGACAGCGGCGTCATCTCGCCCGGCGGCATCGGCTTCGACATCAACTGCGGCATGCGACTCATCCGCACGAATCTCGCCGAGGCCGAGGTGCGGCCCCGGCTCGCGGAGCTCGTCGACCGCTTGTTCGCGGCCGTCCCGGCCGGCGTCGGCTGCCACGGCTTCGTCAAGCTCTCCCAGGCCGAGTTTCGCGACGTCATGAAGGGCGGCACGCGGTGGTGCGTCACACACGGATTCGGCTGGCCGGAGGACGTCGAGCGCACCGAAGGCGGCGGCGCGCTCCCGGGCGCGGATCCCGAATGCGTGAGCGAGCGCGCGCTCGAGCGCGGCATGGACCAGCTCGGCACGCTCGGATCGGGCAATCACTACCTCGAGATCCAGGTGCTCCGGCCCGAGGGCTTCCACGATCCGAAGCGCGGGGCGGTGCTCGGGATCGACGGCCCCGGCCAGATCTTCATCATGCTGCACTGCGGGTCGCGCGGCTTCGGCCACCAGATCGGGACCGATTACCTGCGCACGTTCGATCGCGTGATGCCGCGCTACGGCATTCGCGTGAACGATCGCGAGCTCGCCTGCGCACCGTTCAGGTCGCCGGAAGGGCAGGCGTACTTCGGCGCGATGAATGCGGCCGCCAACGTGGCGTTCGCGAATCGACAGGTGATCACGCACCGCGTGCGCGAGGTCCTCGCCGGCGTGTTCAGGCGCGACGCGCGGGCGCTCGGCCTCCAGGTCGTCTACGACGTCTGCCACAACACGGCGAAGCTCGAGCAGCATGTCGTCGACGGCGACCTGATGGAGCTGGTCGTGCACCGCAAGGGCGCGACGCGTGCCTTCGGGCCAGGCTCGCCCGACGTCCCGGCGGCGTATCGCGAGATCGGGCAGCCCGTCATCATCGGCGGCTCCATGGAAACGGGATCCGCGCTGCTGCTCGGTACGGCGGGCGCGATGGCCGAAACCTTCGGCTCGACGGCGCACGGCGCGGGACGCACGATGTCTCGGCACGAGGCCAAGCGCCGGGTGAAGGGACCGAAGCTCATTGCCGACATGGCCGCGCGCGGCATTGTCGTCCGCGCCCGCTCGTCGTGGGGTGTGGCCGAAGAGGCGGGCTTCGCCTACAAGGACCTCGACGCCGTGGTCGACGTGCTCGAGCAGACCGGACTCTCCCATCGCGTGGCGACGCTCTCGCCGATCGGGAACATCAAGGGCTGACGGTGACGTCGCCACTCGACGTGTCCCGCTTGCGCGCGGCCTGCGACGTGGCGACCTTGCTGTTCCGCTCGACGGCATGATCGGGCAGGAGCGGGCGGCGCGCGCGACCCGGTTCGGGATCGGTATGCGGCACGAGGGCTACAACCTCTTCGTGCTCGGCCCGGCGGCGACGGGGAAGACACGCACCATGCGGCGCCTGCTGGCCGACGCCGCGCGCGATGCCGCGACGGCGTCGGACTGGTGCTACGTCCACAACTTCACCGATCCCTATCGGCCGGTCGCGGTCGAGCTGCCCGCCGGACGGGGCCGCGACCTGCGCGCCGCCATGCAGCGGCTGGTCGAAGAGTGCCGGATCCGCGTGCCGCGCGCCTTCGAGAGCGAGGAGTTCGCACATCAGAAGTCGCGCATACTCGAAGAGCTCGCCACGCGGCACAAGGCGGAGATGGACGAACTCGAGCGCGAGGTCATCGCGAAGGGATTCGTGATCGTGTCGCACGCCCGGTGAGCTCGCGGTTGCGCCCGCTCGTGACGGGCGGCCGCTCAGCGAGGAAGAGTTTCACGCGTTGCCCGAGGCCGAGCAGCGGCGGTTGAACGAAGCCGGCACCCGCTTCAACGAGCGCGTCGAGGCGACCGTGCGGCAGATTCGCGAGGTCGAGCGAGGCGCGGAACGCGCGCGAAAAGCTGGTGGAGGAGGTCACGACCGCGGCCATCCGTCCCGTCGTGCAGGAGCTTCGCGACCGCTTCGCCGACGTCGCCGGCGCGGCGCGCCATCTCGAGCAGGTCCAGGCCGATCTGATCGAGCACGCGTCCGACTTCCAGCGGCTGGCCGAAGGGGGCGCGACCACCGTTGCCATTTCTGGCGCCGCCCGGTGCGTTCCTCGACCGCTATCGGGTGAACGTGCTGGTCGATCGGACGGGAACACACGGCGCCCCGGTCGTCACGGAGGACACGCCGAGCTTCGCGAATCTCGCCGGTCGCATCGAGCACCACGCCCACTTCGGCACGCTGGTGACGGACTTCACCCTCCTGCAGGCGGGTGCGCTCCATCGCGCGAACGGCGGGTATTTGATCCTCGAGGCGAAGGACGTGATCGCCCACCCGGGCGCGTGGCCGCGCTCAAGAAGGCCATCGATAGCCGGAGCGTGCGCATCGAAGAGCCGTTCGCGGATCTGCGGCTGGTGAACGCGGTGAGCCTCGCGCCCGAGCCGATCCCGCTCGACGTCAAGGTCGTCCTGATCGGCAACCCGTTCCTATACTACCTCTTCCACGCGGTCGACGAGGACTTCCGGGCGCTGTTCAAGGTCAAGGTGGAGTTCGAGGACTCGCTACCACGCACACCCGAGTTCGAGATGCTCCTCGCGCGCTTCCTCGGTGATGTGTGTCGCGAGCAAGGGCTGCCGCACTTCACCGCCGATGGCGTCGCGGGGATCATCGAGCATTGCTCGCGGCTCGTGCCGCACCAGGAGCGGTTGACCTCGCGCATGGGCGAGCTGATCGATCTCGTGCGCCAGGCAGCCTACTGGGCCGCGCAGAGCGGGCACGCGCTCGTCGGCCGCGACGACGTCGCGCGAGCGGTCGATGAAAACCGGCAGCGCGCGAATCTCGTCGAGGAGCGATTGGCTCGGATCACGAGTGAGGGCGCGATCGCGATCGCGACCGACGGCGAGGCGGTGGGGCAGGTCAACGGCATCGCGGTCCTGGCACTCGGTGACCACGCCTTCGGCCGCCCGGCGCGCATCACCGCGCGAACGTTTCTCGGCGAGCCGGGCGTCGTCGACGTCGAGCGCGAGGTCAAGCTCGGCGGCCCGGCGCACTCGAAGGGCGTGCTCATCCTGTCCGGGTTCCTCGCCGGGCGGCACGCGCGCAAACGTCCGTTTGCGGTGTCGGCGACCCTGACGTTCGAGCAGCAGTACGACGAGGTCGAGGGCGACAGCGCGTCGTCGGCCGAGCTCTATGCACTGCTCTGGAAAGCCGGCGGGGGCGCCCGACGCCGAGGAGCGTTATCCAGAGGGCTCGTTCAACGCGGCCATCGAAGCGGCGCTCGATGCGAACGTCGAGCGCCTCCGCCGCCTGCGTGCGCGCACCGAGCGGTCCTGAGCGTCGGACGCGGGCATACCTTGTGCGGACGGCTCGCTTGGCGCCCGATGCCGTCAAGGGTGCAAGCCGGCGGCATCGATGACGCCCCCGATCATCCCGAGCCGTCAGGTGTGTGAGTGGCCCGCGGCTGGACAGTGCCGGGAGCGCAGCAGTGCAGCCAGCTGCCGAACCCGGGAATCACTGCTGAAGCGCTCCGCTCCCTCGACGAGGCGAAGCGCGTGGACCTCTCCGACTGGCCGTGGTGGGCGGTGCCGGCTCACGCTCACGAGCATCTGGCGTAGCGGCTCGAGCTCCGTCATCTCGAGCTCGAGTGCGGCGGCCAGCTGCTCGTCGGTGTCAGTGCCGCCGGTGAGCAGCTCCGCCGTCGAGAGCTGCGTTCCCACGTCACGCACGACCTCAGGCCACTTCACCGAGATGTGCGTCAGCCAGGCATCGACCGTCGGCAAGCGCGCACGCGCTTCGTCGAGGATGCGAGAGTGCTGGTCCTCGTCCCGCGCCATGTCTGTCCAGAATGCAGACAGCTCCGGTTGGTCATGCGCGGCTGCGGCGAAGCTGCGGTACAGGGCTGCCGAACGGCATTCCAGAGCGCGGCACCGATCCAGCATTTCACCCAGATCCATCTCCGTCTCCGTCACGTCACGTGCCTAGCAAACCGCAACCGGGTGGAAACCCCGCTTCGCTAGTGCACCGCCGCCGAGTCGCGATCAAAGAGCTGATTCCGCGACCCGCGACCTGCCAGGCACTTTGGCCGCGTTCGATGGTGGTCATGTTGAGTCCATCTCGGCGGCGGTGCACTAGTCGGATCCATGATGAGCCTACGTCTCCGCTGACGTCACGGGGCGTACCTGCTGGGTCGTCGTGCCGCCGGCGCGCGTCCTCGTGTCGACGCGGATGGTGGACGCACAGCGCGACTGGCGCGCGGCCGCTCGACGTCGACACCGGCGTCAGGCTCGTTTTCGGGCACGCTTCTTCGTGAACGGCACGCCCGCCACGTGCACGGTGCTCGCTTGGGGCCCCTGCTCGCCGGCTTCCTCGCTGAAGCGCACGTCGTCGCCCACGTGCAGCCGGTCGAAGTCGCCGTCCACCACGCTGTTGCGGTGGAAGTATAGCTCGCGTCCCTCCGGCGTTCCGATGAATCCGTAGCCGTCCTCCGCGTGGAGCCGGATGATGCGACCGTGCCCGGACGGCGCCGGCGTCTTGACGGTGCCGCGCGTCTCACGCGCGTAGTCTTCGAGCTGGCGCTTCGCGTCGTCGAAGGCATCGCGGATCGCAACGTAGACGTCCTCGTAGGCGTGGTGCGCGGCCGGCGCCCGGCTCACGATCATCTGCCGTCCCGGAACCCGGAGGTCGATGCGGACGTGGAAGAGCGTCCCTTGGCGATGCTGCCGGTGCGGCGTCTCCACGACCACGCGAGCACTCGTGATGCGATCGTAGAACGCCTCGAGCTTCGCGGCCTTCTCGCGGATGGCAGCCTCGATCGCGGGTGAGGACGGGACATTGCGGTACGTGATCTCGAGTGGAAGTTGCATGCCCCCTACCTCAGCATCACACGTGCCAGCTGCTTCGAAACGAGCCGCCGGCGATCGACGGCCTGGCGGCGTCTTCGCGAGGCGGGTCGTGGGGTGGAGGTTCCGACCTGCGCGAAGGCCGCCGGTGCCGCATTGTACCGGTTGCGAAAGCCCGAGGGGGCGGAAGGGAACCCCGAACGCGAGGCCGTCCGGCGTACCCGTCAGTAGCGCAGGTACTTGTCACGCACTGCCCGAAACCGGTCGAGGGAACCTCGCCAGCGGTCCACGATCCATCGTGGGTCGCGTCCCTCGGCGACGGCATCGACCACCCAACGCGCCGCGATGAGCGGGCGCGTGTCGTCGAGCCGGAAGGCGCGCGGATGCAGCCGATGGAGCGCGCTCGCGATCTCGATGCCGAGGGCCGGCGCGTCGAGCCGGTTTCGATCGAGCAGGACGATGCGAATCCCGTGGCAGCGCACGCCCCGGAACGGCTCGGAAGTCGGCTGGAAGTCGATCGGCTCGAAGCGGACCCCATCGATTGCGCGCCCGTTCAGGTATCGCGCCAGTCCACGGCCGTCGATCCACGGCGCGCCCAGGAGCTCGAACGGTGCGGCGGTGCCCCGCCCGATGCTCACGTTCGCACCCTCGACCAACGCGACGCCGGGATACAGCGTCGCCTGCCGGAGCGAGCGGAGGTTGGGTGACGGCGGCACCCACTGGAGCCCGGTGTCGTCGTACCAGGCGTCTCGCCGGTATCCGCGCATCGTGATCACGTGGAGGTCGGCGCCGATGCCGTTCTCGACGTTGAAGAGGCCCGCCAGCTCGCCGATCGTCATCCCGTAGCGGATGGGGATCGGAAAGTAGCCGGTAAACGATCGGGCATCCGGATCGAGCGTCGGCCCCTGGACGATCGAGGCCGTGAGCGGGTTCGGCCGATCGAGCACGTAGAACGGGATGCCTTTGCGGGCTGCAGCCTCCATCGCGTACGCCATCGTGGTGACGTACGTGTAGAAGCGCGTGCCCACGTCCGGCACGTCGAAGACGAGCGCATCGAGCCCGTCGAGCATCGCCGGGGTCGGACGCGTCTCGGGGCCGTAGAGGCTGTAGATCGGGATGTCGAGGCGCGCGTCGCGCCCGGACTGGATCCGGCCCTCCGCCGCTGCGTCGAGCCCGTGCTCCGGACTGAAGAGAGCCGCCAGCTCGACCCCGGGTGCCGCGTGCAGGACGTCGACCGTCCGTTGGGCCCCCGCATCGCGCGCGGACGCATTGGTCACGAGGCCCACCCGGCGGCCGACGAGCGGCGCGAAGCGTTCGGCCTCGAGGACGTCGATGCCGGTTTCGGTGACGGCACCCGGGCGGGTGGCGAACGTGTGCGCGACCAGCGCCGCGATGCGGGCGCGCAGCGGTCGCGCGTCGCCGTCGGGCAAGTGAACGCGGTTCGTGAGGATGACGACGTATAGGCGAGACGTCGGATCGATCCAGAGCGACGTGCCCGTATAACCCGTGTGCCCGTACACGCCGGGCGCGAAGACCCCGCTCCAGTCCGCCGCGAGCGGCGAGTCGAGGTCCCATCCGAGGCCGCGGTGTACGAAGCCGCCGTCCGGGTTCTCCGGGCTCGTCGCTTGCGCCAGGGTGGAGGGGCGGAGGACGCGGACGGCTCCGGCACTGCCGCCGTCGAGCATCGTCTGCGCGAAGCGTGCGACGTCGTCGGCGGTCGAGAAGAGGCCCGCGTGGCCCGCGACGCCGCCCATCCGGTCGGCGATGGGATCGTGTACGGACCCGAATCGCGGGGACCCTTCGGCGTAGACCGTCGGGGCGAGGCGTCCGATCTCGGCGGGACGGAACCCGGTGTCGTGCAGGCCGAGCGGCTGGAACACGTGGCGCGCGCAGTAGACGTCGAGCGGCTCGCCCGAGACGCGCCGCACAATCTCGCCGAGGGCCGCGAAGTTGGTGTCGCTGTAGAGGAACGAGCGACCCGGCGGCGCGACGGGGCGCTCGGCGACGATGCGGCGGAGGCCGGCGGGGTACCCGCGCCAGTCGGGCCGCGTCGAGAGATCCGGCCGGAGACCCGAGTAGTGGGTGAGGAGGTGCCGGATCGTGATGCTGCGCTTTCCGTTCGCGGCGAACTCGGGCCAATACGTCGCCGCCGGCTCGTCGATCCCGATACGTCCCTGCTCGACGAGCTGCAGCACTGCCGGCGTCGTGGCCATCACCTTGGTGAGCGAGGCCAGATCGAAGATCGTGTCGAGGGTCATGGGGCGGACCGGACTGGCGGTCCGGCGGCCGAACGCACGCCGGTAGACGACGGCTCCGTCCCGCCCGACGACGACCACGGCACCCGGAATCCTGCCGGCCGCGATCTCGTCCTCGACGATCGCGTCGATGCCGTCGAGCGGCGCCGCGGTCCGGGGGAGCGGATCCCTTCGCGCCGACACGCAGCCGGCGCACAGGCCCGTCGCGACGAGGCTGGCCGCGATCGCGCCCCACGGCGCGCTCAGCGCGCGAGGCCGTCGGCCGAGTACGTGTTGCGGGGATTCCACAACATCCATCCATCCGAACCGAACGCCTCGGCCGCAGAGATCTCGGTTCGGATCTCGTCACCGCCGAAGGGCCGACGGCCGAACGCGTAATCCCGGAACGCCTGAAGCCATGGCCGGAAGCGTGTCGCCGGTAACCCGGTCCGCTGCCGCGCCTGCTCGAGCGAGAGGGATACGATCTCGTACGGGTGCGCCACGGGATTGCGATAGCCCGGAATGCCGAACTGGAACGACGACGGGTAGAGCATCGGGGAGACATAGTCGAGCAGCGACGCGAGCTCCTCGATGCGCTGGCCGATCAGGGTGTCGTTCCGGTTCCAGCAGACGTAGCCGAACACGTCGGCGGACAGGAAGACGTTGTACGGAACGAGCCGATGCCGTGCCTCGGTGAGGAACCCGCCGATCGCGGCCATGCGGCTCTCCTGGGTGCTCGCCTCCGCGTATGCGAGCCCGGTCGCGTCGGGGAAGCGCACGTAGTCGAACTGGATCTCGTCGAAGCCGTGGCGCGCCGCTTCGACCGCGACGTCGATGTTGTAGTCCCACACCTCGCGCCGGAACGGGTCGGTCCAGGGGAGGTGCTCGCGATCGAGCCACACGCCGCCGTCACGGGTCTTCACGGCGAGCGCGGGGCGCGCGATGGCGAGCGGGCGATCCTTGAACACGACGATGCGCGCGATGAGATAGAGCCCCCTCGCGTGCAGCCGCATCACGAGCTCGTCGACGTCGGCGATCGTGCGGGGCGTCTGCGCGCCGATCTCGCTGGCGAGCGCCACGGCGCTCGCGTACGGGATCTTGCCATGGTCGCCCTTGACGTCGATCACCAGGGCGTTGATCTCGGTGTGCTCCGCGAGGGCGAGCATCGCCTCGCGCAGACGGGACGATCCGATGCCGTAGAAGGAGGCATAGAGCGCCTTCGGGCGCAGCGGCGGCAGCGCGGCCGTGATCGCCGTGCCGGGCACCGCCGCGACGGCCACGCGCCCGTACCCGACCGCGCGCGCCCGAACCGTGCCGGTGCCGTCGATCGCAAAGAACCCGTCGCGATCGGTGCGGCCCACGGTCTCGCCGACCGTGACGTACGCGTCGGCGATCGGGGCATTCGTGTCGGCATCGATCACCCGACCACCGAGGGGCATCGTCCACGACGGGGCTGCCAGCAGGACGCCGGCGAAGAGTGCCACCACCGCGGCACCGGTGGGCATGCGGCCAAGTCGTCGCATCACGGTGCTCGCTTCTCCATCGACGGCTCGCGGCGGGGCGCGCCGTCTGTGAGGAGGGCTTCGAACGCCTTGCCGCGATCCGCGTCGGTCATGAGATAGCGAGGCAGCTTCAAAAGGGAGTCGCCCGCCCGCACGTGTCGGCGCTCGATCGTGAACCCGGCCATGTACCCCGCCGCCGCCGCCTTCGCGGCGAGCTCGTCGTCGACGATCCCGAACGGCCACGCGAGCAGATCCACGGAGCCGTCGAGCTGCGATTCGAGCATGCGACGGGAGCGTACGAGCTGATTCGTGACGAAGGCGTCGTACGCGGCGGGAGCCAAGCGCCGCTTCTCGACGCGGAAGTTGGGATGCCAGAAGGTGTGCGATTGCACGTCGACCAGCCCCGTTGCCCGCAGGTCGCGGAGCTGGTCCCAGGTGAGCGCATAGTCGGCACGTGAGATCGCAGACGGGTACACGAAGAGCGTCACCGGAACCTGGAAGCGGCGCACCAGCGGAAGCATCTCGCTGTAGACCGTCCGATGGCCGTCGTCCGCCGTGATGACCACGGAGCGCGGCGGCGGCTGCGGCGCGCTCCCGCGAAGCGCGCCGACGAGCGCGCGCAGCGGGATCACCGTGTAGCCGTGTCCAGCGAGGTACTCGAGGTGTGACGCGAAGGTGCTCGTCGTGACCGTCATCGCGTCGGTCACGATGGGCCCGAATCGGTGATAGACGAGAATGGGAATCGGGGACATGCCGGCCGGCGGCTCGGCTCGGGCCGTGGCTACGAGAAGGACGATTGCGAGCAGTAGCGTGTCCGAACGCCAGCCGCTCCTGCTCGTCCCACGGGCCTGCTCATCGCCGGGATGCATCCGCGTGCCCGACGGCCATCGTGCGCGGACGGTAGCGACGGACGGCACGGTCCAGAAGGATGGCGGTCATGTCCGATCTGGAGAGCAAGAAGAGCGCCAGAGAGCGTCATTGTCATGGCTCGTCTCGATTCTCGGTCGCCTCCTCCGGACCCCTGGACGCCTCGGCTTCCCCATCGCCGCGCAAAATCCAGTTCACCTGCGGCTGACGCGTCCACTCCACTCCGATGCGTGGGAACCGATGCGATGCGCGTTCCCGATTTCTGAGAAGTGTTTTCCTCCATGGCCCACTCGCCGGGAGACCGGCGCGGCGCGGCACGGCATCGGCCTGCGATCCACCGATCTCGACTCGACGCTTCGCCGCTGCGGCCGTCAGAGCGGATGCCGGATCATGGATCGTGTCGTGTCGCGATACCGTGGTTCGGACGCGCGGCGCGCTCCCGCTCGCCAGCCGCCTTGGCGAGCAGCGCGACGACCTCGCCGTCGCTCACCTGGCGGAAGTCGCGGTAGAACTGGCCCACGGCGCCAAACTCCTCCGGCGTCGCGATGCTCACGAAGTCGTCGACCTCCCGGCGCAGGACGTCGGCCGTGTCGGCCGGTGCAACGCCGACGGCGAGGACGATGCGCCGCGGGTTGGCGCGCCGCACGCCGCGAAGCGCCGCGCGTGTGGTGCCGCCAGTGGCGACGCCGCTACTCGATGGCATGAGCCATCACCGATCAAGTCTGCTCGATGGGAAGAGCCGTGGCGCCTAGCGCGACTGATTGGCGCCTCGAGCCGGACGAGCCACGCGGTCACCTGGTGCGGTGACCCGGAGCCTGAGCACGAGGCCATCGTGCGCGATGGCCGTTTCGACACCCTGGGCCCGTCCGAGCGCCTCGAGTCGTTCGGCCGTCTCTCGAGCGTTGCCTGCGACGATCCCGGTCCCGCAGTGCGTGAAGAGCGCCCGCGGAACACCTTCGGCGCGACACCATCCGATCTGCGTCGTGACGGTGGTATGGCCAAAGAGCGCGTGGCCGCGCCGGCGTAAGATCGGCCGGACGACCGATGCGCCGTCCCCGACGTAGAGCCGTATTCCTCGAAGGGCCGCCCGGCGAGCGGGGATCGACAGGACGTCGGGGACGTAGAAGATGGCGATACCGTCGGCCGTGACACGGTATCCGACCGCAGGAGCCCGCAGCGAATGTTCCACAGGAAAGGCTTCGAAAACCATGCCCGCGATCCTGATCGGGGCGCGCGCTCGTACGATCCGTCGGACACGCGCCGGGATGTCGAACCGCGCGAGCCCACGCCATGCGGCGGCGGTCGCGTAGACCGGACAGGGTACGTCACGTGAGAGACCACCCGCGTGGTCCGGGTGGGCGTGCGTGACGACGATGGCGTGGGGTCGGATACGCCCGAGCCGGCCCAGCCAGTCCTCACCGCAGTCGATCATGACCCGCCCGCGCCGGTGTGTGACGAGGAGCGCGGCGTGCCGGAAGTGCCGAGGCGTGCAGACCTCGATGTAGCCCCGGGTGCCGAGGAACGTGACCGTCACCGCTCGTGCGACATAGCAGGTCGCGGGCACGATGTGTCCGTCGGCCCGCCAGCGCGATTCGCCGGTTCTGCTTCTTCGGGGCGCGCTGATTCCCGCTGGGGGGAAGCACGCGCCGGTAGAAACGCGGAATCAGGTGGCAGTGGTCTTGCAGATCAATCCGTCATGGACGACGTGACGTTCTTCCGAAAGGTGGCAGGCCGACTCGGGTGCGATGCGGTGCGCGCCGAAGAGGTGATCTTCGCCATCTTCCAGGAGCTGCGCGACCGGCTCACGCCGAAGGAGGCCGACGACGTGGCGGCTCAGCTGCCGAGCACCCTGAAGACGCTGTGGGAAGAGGGCGATCGTTCCGACCGGACGGTGGCCCCCACCCAATCGGTGGAATTCCTGGCTCACGTCTGCGCGCGAAGCGGCCTGGCGAACGGCGCGGCGGCAGAGCGGGCGGTGAAGGTCGTCTTCGGAGCGCTCCAAGAGCTCCTGGGTAACCGGCGCGGGCTCCACGGCGAATCCTGGGACGTCTTCAGCCAGCTGCCCAAGAGCCTCAAGCGGCTCTGGCTCGAGGCGGCTGAGCGCGAGGTCGAACGATAGCCCCGGTTTCGGAGGTGAATCCATGAACGTCGCGATCGGACGTGAGAGGCTCGACCGCATCCGCCGAAAGCTCCTCGACCGCCAGCGCCGCCTCTTCGACGACGTCGACGGTCTCGAAGCCGACCTGCGCGTCATCGAGGAGGGTCGGGAGCCCGAGCTCGAGACGCGTGGGCAGGCCGAAGCAATGACCCGGCTCCTCGATTGCGTCCGCGAGCGCGACCGCCGTGAGCTCGCAGAGATCCATCGCGCCCTCGCGAAGATCCCCATCGGCGGATACGGACCGTGCGAGAGCTGCAGCCGGCCTATCGCGGTCGAACGGCTGCTCGCCACGCCGGAGACGCGATACTGCCTCGCTTGCGCGAGCAGGCTCGAGACGACGCCCGCGCTGCCACCTCGGCCCTTCGAGCCGAGCTCGCATCGTCCCATACCGCCCGACCATCGTGATCTCGGCGACGATGAGCTCGCGGAGACCGTGCGAGAACGCATTCGGGCGCACGGCGATCCCGATCTGGCCGGCGTGTCCATCCGATGTCATGGCGGCGTGGTGCGACTCTCCGGTGAGCTCCCGAGTGAGGCGCAGCGGCAGGTTCTGGTCCAGCTCGTGGCCGACGGTCTGGGGCTCGAGGTCCGCGACCGAGTGCGCGTGACGACGCTCGATCGCGAAGAGGTCGGCGACCCCCGTCCCGAGGAGGAAGTCCGGCCACTCGACGAGGAGCGCATCCCGGGGGGACGGGGCATGCAGCCGCTCGCTGCCGAACGCTGGACCGTGCCCGAGGACGAAGGCGAGCCTCCGGAGACGGCGCCGGATTCGCCGATTCCGGAGAGGGAGTAGGCGGAACGATCGATACGCCTCCACGTCTTCTCCGGCACCGCGAACGTCCGGCTCGCCGACGCCGTCGCGCAACACCTCGGCCTCGGTGCGGGCGAGCGGCTGCTCCAGCACTTTCCAGATGGCGAGGTCCGGATCGAGATCCGCGACCGCGTCCGTGGCGACGACGTGTACCTCGTGCAGCCGACCGGCCCGCCCGTCGGCGAGCACCTGCTCGAGCTGCTTCTCCTCGCCGACGCGTGCCGCCGTGCCGGGGCCGTACGCATCACGGCGGTCGTCCCGTATTTCGGCTACGCTCGGCAGGATCGGCGCACGCAAGACGGCGAGCCGCTGAGCGCGTGCCTGATCGCCCAGCTCATCGAGGCGGGCGCCCTCGCCGGCATGGTCGCCATCGACCTCCACACGCCGTCGCTCGAGGGATGCTTCGGAATCCCGATCGAGCATCTGAGCGCGGTCGACCTCTTGGCGGAGGCAGTCCGTCCCCCCGCGGGTGCCGCGGCGGTGATCGTGTCCCCCGATCTCGGCGCCGCGAAGCTGGCGGAGCGGTACGCCGCGCGGCTCGCACAGCCGGTGGCGATTGTACACAAGACGCGGCTGAGCGGTACGGAGGTGAGCGTACGTGGCGTCGTTGGCGACGTGCGCGGCCGAATGCCGATCGTGATCGACGACATGATCAGCACGGGCGGAACGGTCGCGGCAGCGATCGGTGCCGTGCTGGATGGCGGTGCGGTCCCGGACCTCACCGTCGCCGCGACTCACGCCCTCCTCGTCGGGCCGGCCGGGGAGCGCCTCACACGCCTTCCGATCCGCCGGCTTGTCGCAACCGACAGCTTGAGCCTCGCCACTCCGGTCGGCCTGCCGCTCGAGCGTGTGAGCGTCGCTCCGCTCCTGGCCGACGCCGTGGCCCGCCTGCACGGGCTCGACCGAGGACGCTCGCTAGCAGTCTCCCACCGGCCCACGCCGCCACTCGTGGGCGGGCTTCCTAGCGTAGCGACGCGTACCCACCCGTGACGCCGTTCTTCGCCAGCACGATCTGCCAGAGCTGGTTCTGGCGCGCCCGGAACTTGCCGGCGCAGGTGAGGAGATAGTATCGCCACAGGCGGTAGAAGCGCTGGTCGTAGCGCACGCGCAGCCGGTCCCAGCCGGCCCGGAAGTTCGTGTCCCAGGCGAGGAGCGTCCGGTCGTAGTCGGCCCCGAAGTTGTGCCAGTCCTCGATCACGAACGTCCGTCCGAGCGCGCGCGTGAGCTCGTGGGCCGACGGGAGGTGGGCGCCTGGAAAGATGTAGCGCATGATCCAGCCATCGCCCGCCGCCGAAGGCGCGCGCGACCCGATCGTGTGCAGGAGCGACAGACCGTCGGGCCGCAGGCACCGGCGAACGACGTCGAAATAGGTGCCGTAGTTCTTCGGCCCCACATGCTCGAACATGCCGATCGACACGACGGCGTCGAAGGGCTCGTCGACGTCGCGGTAGTCCTGCACGCGAAATTCGACCGGAAGGTGTCGCCCGCGCTCGGTCGCGAGCCGTTGCTGGGCCTGGGAGACGGTGAGCCCGACCACTCGGGCGCCGTACCGTTCCGCGGCGAAGATCGCGAAGCTGCCCCAGCCGCTGCCGATGTCGAGCACCCGCATCCCGGGGCGGAGCCCGATCTTCCGGCAGATCAGATCGAGCTTCGCTTCCTGGGCCTCGTCGAGATCCCGCGCGTCCTTCCAGTAGGCGCAGCTGTAGGTGAGGCGGCGATCGAGCATGGCCTCGAAGAGGTCGTTGCCGAGATCGTAGTGGTGGGTTGCGATGTCGAAGGCGCGCGATCGCCGACCCGCGTTCCAGATCCTCGCTTCAGCGACCGCGAGCACGTCCCTCCAGCTCCACCGTGCGGCGGCGACGCCGGCACGCGCCACACGGGCGACGAGCTCGTCCAGCCGCGGGCAATCCCACCAGCCGTCGACGTACGCCTCGCCGAGGCCGAGCGTTCCGTCGACGAGCACGCGTGCGAAAAGCCGGTCGTCGTGCACCCGAGGATCCCACGGCGCCGCGCCGTCGAGCTCGACGTCCGCCCGGCGCAGCAGCGACGCGAAATGTGCTCGCGCGTGACGTGCGAATCGACCGCCGCGCACGCCGGGTGGCGCCTCGGGCCGGAAATGGTCGGCGAGCGCCCCGGTCGGATGGCGCGGCAGGGGCGCCGATGCGGCGTGCATGCCCATACAATGAACGCGGGAGCAATGATCGTGCCGATCCTCGGTCCGTGCTCCGCTGCGGTTGCGCACCGGGTTACGGAGCGCTCGTGTACGGCTCATGCCGATGCCGAGCATCACGCATGCCACCTTCGATCTCCTCACCGCGGACGAGGGGGAGAATCGCGCGCTGGTCTTCGACGTCGCCTTCCTTGCCGGCCGGCTTCGTGCGGCCGCCGATTGGGTCCGGAAGCATGAGTTCACCGAAGACCTTCGAATCGGGTACTTCGGCGCGAGCACGGGCGCGGCCGCGGCGCTCATCGCCGCCGCGAGCGATCCCGCCATCGCCGCCATCGTCTCCCGCGGCGGGCGGCCCGATCTCGCGGCGTCCGCCTTACCCCGCGTCCAGGCGCCAACGCTCCTCATCGCGGGTGGGGACGACGCGCCGGTGATCCAGATGAACCGGGAAGCGCTCGCGCAGCTGCGGTGCGAGAAGCGCCTGACGATCGTGCCGGGCGCGAGCCACCTGTTCGAGGAACCGGGGACCCTCGAGGAAGTGGTGCGCCTCGCGACGGAGTGGTTCCGTCGCTATATGGGGCCGAGCGCCGGCGACGAGTCGCTCACATCGCTCCGCCGCCAGCGCCGCAGCACGACGTAAGCGCCCAGCATGCCGCCCAGGTGTGCGAAATGCGCGACGCCTGCCGTTGTCCCGAGGACGCCGCTGGCGAGCTCGACGAGCCCGTAGACGGTGACGAAGAGCCATGCCGGCATCGGGATCGGCGGGAAGACGAGCATCACGATGCGTCGCGGGTAGAAAATGGCGAAGGCGAGCAGAACGCCGAAGACGCCGCCCGATGCGCCGACCGTCGGGTAGGGCGGGGCGGCGGATGCGAGGGATAGGACCGTCAGCTGCACGCCGGCCGCGGACAGCACCGCGGCGAGATAGAGCACGAGGAAGCGCCGCCCCCCGACCACGCGCTCGACGTCGCGACCGAAGATCGAGAGCGCCAGCATGTTCAGCAGGAGGTGCGCGACGTTCGCGTGCAGGAAGGAGTACGTGACCACCTGCCAGGGCCGAAAGCCGGCGACGGCGTGAAGCTCGGGAACAAAGTATCGACCGGGCGGCCACAGCGCGAACGCCGCCAAGAGCGGGTCTCCTACGGCGGCCTCGAGAGCGAACCCCGCAAAGTTGGCGAAGATCAGCAGTCTGGTGACCGTCTTCATCGACGTCGTTCCGGACGGGTGCCATCACCAGGCCGCTCGGGGCTACTCGTAACGCAGCGCCTCGATCGGATCGAGGCGCGATGCCTTCCATGCGGGGTAGTAGCCGAAGACGAGGCCGACGGTCACCGCGACCGTCACGGCCGCACCGATCGCGGCGAGCGAAACCTGCGTCGGCCAATGGAGCATCGCGCGGACCAGGATGGAGCTCGCGCGCCCGAGGGCGACGCCGCCCGCCGCGCCGAACATGCAGAGGATCACCGCCTCCGCGAGGAACTGCCGCAGGATCATCGCCGGCTGCGCGCCGACCGCCATCCGGAGCCCGACCTCGCGCGTCCGCTCGGTCACCGACACCAGCATGATGTTCATGATGCCCACCCCCCCGACCACGAGCGCGATGAGCGCGACGACCAGCAGCAAGGTTTCGATGAGCCGCGAGCTCGCCGACATCGCCCGCATCATCTCGGTCATGTCGCGGACGCTGAAGTCGTCATCCTCGCCCGGCCGGATGCGATGGCGTTGGCGAAGCAGCGCCTGCACTCGATCGAGGGTCGCGGGGATCTCGTCCGCCGCGCGTACCTTGATGAGGATCTGATCGACGGTGGTGAAGCGCACCGGCTGCGGCGTGTCGGCGGCCTGGAGGGCCGACGGGACCGGATACAGCGCGGGTGAGCCCGGGTATCGCTCGCTCAACGTCCGGACGGACTCGCCGGCAGTCGCGCCACCAGTCGCCTGCGGCGCGGTCGCGAGCGTCGTGCCGCTGATTCGATACTTGATCGTCGACCACGGCGCCACGACGATGTCGTCCTGATCGAGGCCCATCATGTTCGCGCCCTTGCGGCGAAGGACGCCGACCACCTTGAAGGCGACGTTCTGGATGCGCAGCTCCTCTCCGAGTGGCGACCGCCCCTGGAAGAGCTCCCGCACGATCGTCAGTCCGATGAGACACACGGCGCTGCCGTTGCGGACGTCGCCATCCGTGAACGGAACGCCCTCCGCGACCGGCTCCCAGTCGCGGGCCCGCAGGAAGTCGGGGGTCGTGCCGTAGATGTAGATCGGGACCCAGTTGCGGTTGCCGTAGATCACCTGGGTCCGGGCCCGGACCACCGGTGCGACCGCGCTCGCGCCCTCGATCTGACGGGCGATCTCCCGGCCGTCTTCCGGCGTGAGCGTCTGCACGCTGCCGGCGCCGAACGTCACGCCGCCACTCGAGGCCGCGCCGGGCAGCACGAGCATCGTGTTGGCGCCGATGCTCGCGATGCTCTGCTCGACGGCCTTCCGGGAGCCCTCGCCGACTTCCATCATGGCGATCACGGCGCCGATGCCGATGATGATGCCGAGCGCGGTGAGTGTGGAGCGCATGATGTTGCGCCGGAGGCTCACCAGCGGCCGCCGGAGTGTCCGGCGAATCGTTCCGCCGAGCGCCGTTCGCGCGGGGCCGGGACGGGACAGGACGAGCGATGCCGCCGGCTTCGGCCGAGGAGGCATCGACGTCCGACGTCGTGTCGCCTCGTCCTCCACGATCCGCCCATCGTGCAGGCGGACGACCCGTTCGGCATGGCGAGCGACTTCGGGATCGTGCGTGACGAGAACGACCGTCTCCCCTTGAGCGTGAAGCTCGGCGATGAGCGCCAGGATCTCGGCGCTGGTCTTCGAATCGAGGTTCCCGGTGGGCTCGTCGGCGAGCAACAATGCGGGCCGATTGACGAGCGCGCGCGCGATCGCCACCCGCTGTTGCTCGCCGCCCGACATCTGCGAGGGCTCGTGGTCGAGCCGGTCGCCGAGGCCGACCCGCTGGAGGAGCGCTCGCCCGCGGTCGATCGCTGCTGCATCGTCGATCCGCTCCTCACCGCAGTCGAGCGGCAACAGCACGTTGTCGAGAGCGCTCGTGCGGGCGAGCAGGTTGAAGCTCTGGAAGACGAAGCCGATCTTCCGGCTGCGCAAGCGCGCGAGCTCCGTCGCCGACAGTGCCGAGACCTCCTGGCCGTCGAACCAGTAGCGACCGGACGTCGGCCGGTCGAGGCAGCCGAGGACGTTCATCAACGTGGTCTTGCCGGAGCCCGAAGCACCCATGAGCGCGACGAGCTCGCCGCGGTCGATTGCGAGCGACACGCCGCGGAGCACCGGGACGTCGACCTCGCCCGGGCGGTACGTCTTGTAGACGTCCTCGAGCCGGACGATCGTGCGTGCGCGCGCACCGTCCCGCGCCGGCAGGGTCGGCTCGCGCAGCGGCTTCACCGGCGACCGCCGCCGAAGAGCCGGGGCGCGAACGGGCTCACCTCGCCTTCGCCCTCCGCGGCCGCAATCTCGCCCACCACGACCGGCTCTCCTTCATGCACGTCCGTGCTCGCGATCTCGGTCGTGACGCCGTCGCTCGGGCCCACCTGCACGGCGACGGGTCTCACGAAGCGCCCCTCGGTGACCCACACCGATCCCCGGGGCGACGGCTCGGAGCCACCCGGCACGAGCGTCCCACGCGCGTCCGGAGCGACCTGCTCGGGATCCGGCTGCCAGCGCAGCGCCGCGTTCGGCACGAGCATCACACCGGCCCGCCGGTCGACGTCGAACTTGAGGCTCGTGGTCAGGTACGGAAGCAGGCGGGCGTCGGGGTTGTCGACGGTGACCACCACCGTATAGGTGACCACGTTCTGCGTCATCGTGGCGTTCAGGCGTACCTGGGCCACTTCGCCGACGAAGGTCTCGCGCGGGAACGCGTCCACGGTGAATCGAACCGCCTGTCCGGGCTCGATCCGTCCGATGTCGGCCTCGTTCACCGACGCCCAGATCTGCACGCGCGTCAGGTCCTTCGCGAGGAGGAAGAGGCTCGGCGCATTGAGGCTCGACACGACCGTCTGGCCGATGTTCACCCGGCGATCGACGACGACGCCCTTCACCGGTGATCGGATCGTCGTGTATCCGAGGTTGATCTCCGCCTGGTGAAGAGTCGCATCGGCCTGGACGATGCTCGCCTTGCCCACCCCGAGCTCCGATCGAGCGGTGTCGTAGTCGGCGAGCGCGATGTCGTAGTCGGCATCGGAGATCACGCCCTTGCTTCGGAGGTCCTGCGCGCGAACCCACGCGCGGTCGGCCTTCCGGAGCTTCGCGTCGAGCTCGAGCAGATCCGCACGAGCGCGCTCGGCGTTGGCGCGTGCCTGATCGAGTTGCGCGCGATAGAGGGTGTCGTCGATCTGCGCGAGCACGGTTCCCACGTCGACGCGGGAGCCGTAGTCGACGGGCCTCTCGGGATGGTCGGGATCACGGCCGAACTCGCGGATCATCCCGACCACCTGGGCGCCGACGTCGACCACCTCTTCCGGCTCGATCGTGCCGGTCGCGCTCACCGTCACCTGCAGGTCGCCCCGCACCACGGGTACCGTGCGAAACGCTGCGGAAGCGACGGGTCTCGACCCGAGCCACAGCCACGAGAGGATCGCCGCGAGTACGCCCAGACCGATGAAGGGCAGGAGGCGTCTGAACGTCACGCGATGCCCGACGGGTTCCGTGGCCACGGCACCCTGAACGTCCGCCTGCTCGGAGGGGCGCCGCGCTCGCGCCGTGAGGGCCATCAAGCCCTCGAGGAGCAAGGGGGATGCCACGGAACCGCGCGCTTCCGGCCGCCCGGTATGCGCGGTGGGGTTCGCAGCCCCGGGACGACCGCTCGGGTTCCCTCGCAGCTTCGGGAATGCTTGGGCGCCGGATGATCGGCCTTCCAGGAACCGACGCCGTTCCCCCATTTTGGCGCCCGAAATGCAATAGCCATCGTGTCGAGAACGAACGACGCACGACTCGCGGGGCGGCCCCGTAGTCCGTCTGCCATGCCCGCGCGAACGGCGCGTTACGCGGCCATCGAGCATGCGCCGACGAGCGGCGCGCGTCGGCTCGCAGGGCAGGTCGTGGCGCTCGTGTGCTTCGCGCTCGCGCTCTGGGCGCTTCGCGAGTCGCTGCGCGATTACCACTACCGCGATATCGCTGCGGCGCTTCGAGGCGTGCCGTCGTCACGGGTCGCCCTCGCGCTCGCCCTCGCAGCGTGCGGCTACGCCATCCTCGTCGGCTACGATCTGCTGGCGTTCCGGTTCGTTCACCATCGCGTTCCGTTCCCTCGGGTCGTGCTCGGCTCGTTCGTCTCCTGCGCGCTCGGCAACAACCTCGGGAACATCCTCGTCACCGGCGCCGCCGTGCGATACTGGCTCTACGGTTCTCTCGGGCTGTCGGCAGTCGAGCTCACACAGGTGGTCCTCTTCTGCAGCCTCGGGTTCTGGCTGGGCTTCCTCTGCCTCGGCGCGCTGCTGTTCATCGGCGACCCCATCCTGCTTCCGCCGGCCCTCCACCTCCCCGGGGGGACGACGCGCCCCCTGGGCATCGCATTCCTGGTGCTGCTCGTCGCTTACGCCGCGATCGTGATGGCGCGCCAGAGGCCGCTGCGCATCGGCACGTGGCGCTTTCCGCTGCCGTCCCCCGCACTGACGGTGGGGCAGCTGTTTGTCGCCACGCTCGATCTCACGACGATGGGCACGGCACTCTGGGTGTTGCTGCCTCCGGCGCCAGACCTCTCCTATCCGAGATTCTTGGCGACGTTCCTCGTCGCGCTCGTGAGCGGCGCCGCGAGTCAGGTGCCGGGGGGTCTCGGGATCTTCGAAACCGTCATACTGCTCCTGCTCTCGCCGCGGGTTGCGCCGCCCGATCTCGTCGCCGCGCTTCTCGCCTTTCGTGCGACGTACTTCATCCTTCCCTTGTTCGTCGCCGCGATGACGATCGGCGTTCGTGAAGGCTGGGAGCGGGTCCCCAGGGTCCGTCGTCTCTTCGATCGCTTCGGCCACTGGATCGCCGCGATGGTGCCGCAGATCCTCGCGGCGGCGATGTTCGTCACGGGAGCGATGCTGCTCTTCTCCGGCGCCGTACCGAGCGCAACCGGACGGCTCAGGTGGCTTCACCGGTTCGCACCGCTGCCGGTCATCGAGATGTCGCACTTCCTCGCGAGCCTCGTGGGCGCGGCGCTCTTGATCCTCGCGCGGGGAATCCAACGCCGGCTCGATGCGGCGTACGTGCTCGCGCTCGCCTTGCTCGCCGCGGGCTGCGCCCTCTCGCTCGTCAAGGGTCTCGACTACGAGGAGGCGATGGTCCTGGCAGCGACGTTCGCCGCGCTCCTCCCGTGCCGCAGGTACTTCTATCGGAAGGCATCCCTGCTCGGCGAGCCGTTCACGGGGGGTTGGATCGCAGCCATCGTCGTCGTGCTCGCCGGATCGGCCTGGCTCGGCATCTTCGTCCACGAGCGCGTGGAGTATTCGAGCGAGCTGTGGTGGCGGGTCGCGCTCCATGCCGAGGCGCCGCGCTCGCTGCGGGCGACCGTCGGCGCGATCGGCCTTGCCGTCCTGTTCGCCGGGATGCGACTGTTCCGACCCGCCCGCCCGCGCCTGGCGCCGCCGAACGCCGCGGACATCGAGCGGGCGCGGCCGATCGTCGAGCGGTCGGTGTGGACCCATGCGAACCTGGTCTTCCGCGGGGACAAGGCGATCCTCTTCAGCGAAGCTGGAGACGCCTTCATGATGTACGGTCGCCAGGGCCGGAGCTGGATCGCGGTGGGCGACCCGATCGGCCCCGAGGAGTCGGCGCGCGAGCTCGTGTGGCAGTTCCACGGGCTCTGTGAGCGCTTCGGTGGATGGCCCGTCTTCTTCGAGGTGCGGCCGGAGCGCCTGGACACGTACCTCGATCTCGGCCTCACGCTCACGAAGCTCGGCGAGGAAGCTCGCGTCGACCTCACTCGCTTCGCGCTCGAGGCCCCTCGCCATAGGGACCTGAGACACGCGGCATTCAAGCTGGTTCGGAGCGGCTACCACTTCGAGATCCTGCTGCGGGAGACGGTGCCGTCTGCGTTGCCCGCGCTCGCGCGCGTCTCGGACGCCTGGCTGGCGGACAAGGCGACCCGCGAGAAGGGGTTCTCGAACGCGAGCTTCGACGTGTCGTACCTGACGCACTTTCCCGTCGCCGTGGTTCGGAGCGGCGACGACATCGTCGCCTTCGCCAACCTGTGGCTCGGTGCGGAGAAGGAGGAGCTGTCGATCGATCTCATGCGTCATCGCCCGGACGCGCCGAACGGGAGCATGGACTTCCTCTTTGCGGCGCTGCTGATCTGGGGGCGGCAGCAAGGCTACCGTTGGTTCAACTTCGGCGTGGCCCCGCTCTCCGGGCTGGAGCGGCGTCCCGGCGCGCCGCTCTGGCACCGGGTCGGGACGTTCGTCTACCGACACGGTGAGCACTTCTACAATTTCCAGGGGCTGCGCCAGTACAAGGAGAAGTTCGATCCGGTCTGGACGCCGCGCTATCTCGCGTCGCCGGGCGGCCTCGCCCTACCCGCGATCCTCGTCGACGTGGCCGCGCTGATGGCGGGCGGCCTCTTCGGGATCGTCCTCAAGTGAAAAGGCCGCCCCGGGCGAGCGCGCGCCGGATGTCGGCAGGCGAGTCGAGATCGGCGCCGCGCCGACGCCCGAGCGGCGCGGATGACGGGGCACCGGCGTGCGTAGCACCCCGTCCTCCACGTCGCGCGGGATCGAACCGGTCACGCCGCCGTCGTAGCGAGCGCACCCGGCTGTCGGGGCTGCGTGATGGCTTCGAGCGCCTCAGCGATTTGCGCGTCCGTCACGTCCTTCCGGCCCTGTGCATGCTCGCGCGCCGCCTCGCCCGCGATGTCGGCCAATGACAACAGCCCGATCAGATGGTCGGCCTGGTCGAGAACGGGGAGCCGGTGAACCTGGTTCTCCTCGAGCATCCTCACGGCCGTGTCGATGGAGTCCGTACAGCGGCACGCGCGCACCTCCTTCGCCATCACGCTCCGCACCGTGATGTCTGCCAGCTGGCGCCCCTGCGTGTACGCGGCCATGCACACGTCCCGATCGGTGAGCATGCCGACGACGCGCGCAGCGCCGTTCGCCGACTCGATGACCGGCACACACCTGCAATCCCGCTCCCACATGATCTGCGCAGCGACACTGAGGCGATCTTCGGGTCCACAAGTCCGCACATTTCTCGTCATCAGCTCTTCGACGTTCATGATCGAATGCTCCTGACTGCGGGGCGTTCAGGCCACCGCGACCTTGATCTCGTGCGCCTTCGGCTGCTTGCTCTTCGGCAGCGTCACCTTGAGCATGCCGTGCTTCAACTCCGCGCTCGCATTGGTCGCATCGACCTCGACCGGCAGCGGGACGGACCGCTGGAAGGCGCCGTACCGAATCTCTTGCCGGAAGTAGTTCTTCCGCTTCTCCTCGCTCTCCTTTCGCACCTCACCCCGGACGGTAATGCGGTCGTCGGCTACGGTGAGTTGGAGTTGGTCCTTTTCGACTCCTGGGACCTCCATCTTGACGATCACCTCGCCGTCCGACTCCGCCACCTCGACCGGTGGGGCGAGCCCATCTTCCTCTTGGTCAAACATCGGCCGACGAAGGAACTCTCGGAACAATTGATCGAACACGTCGTCCCTGCGACGCAGAGCGCGGAACGGCTCCCAGGGAACGAGTGCCATCGGGCTTTCTCCTCTGTTGGGATTGATTCGTTGCAGCGCGGTGACTGCCAGCACGCCTAGCGCCTCCGGAGGGCTCCTCGCCCGAGCCGCGGCAAGGCGGCACGTCATGGACGCGACGTCATGGATGCCACGCGTGTCCCAGAGCGGCGAGTCGCTGGTGATGGGATGCTCGGTGCATCGGGCCGCCGGTTGAGCTCCGCGGTGCGCGGGCGAAGCAGCTCGAGAGCAAAGCGAGGGGCACTTCCCCTGAACGCAGCCTGTTCTTCGGTCGGCTCGAGGTTCAGGTCGAGGTACATCCGCTTTGCCCTCCGCCTTCCTCGGCGGCGTGTGTGTTCTCGGAAGCAATGGCCGTGCCCCGGCCGGAACGCCATGCGGCGCTCGAGATGATCGCAGCGCTTTCCGCCTCAGGGCATGCCGACATCAGGGCATGTCAGCGACGGCAAAATGTGAGGCCTGGAATCACCGCCCGAGGCAGTTCGTCACGCAGTCGACGGAGGGACCGGGCGGCGCCTACGACATCAGCACCGTCGACCGACGAGCATCTCGCCGAAGGAACAGAGCGCTAGTGCCGCAAGTAGTGCGCGCGGAGGACGCGAAACTCGTCGAGCGGCGGCTCCCAGCCGCGAGCGATCTCTCGCGGGTCCTCGCCCCGCGATTGCGTCGAGCACCCGCCGCGTGCCGATCAGATCGAGCGTCCTCTCGAGCTCGAATTGCCGCGGGTGCAACCAGTAGAGCGCGCTCGTCAGCTCGACGCCGAGCCTCGGCGTGTCCAGTGCCGCCCGATCCGTCAAGACGATTCGGATGCCATCTGCGGTGAGGACGACCGAGCGCTCCGGCGGGGCGGGCGCCGCGCCCAAAGAGGTGATCCACGAGGCGCCGAAGCGGGATGACCGTGTACCCGCCGTCGCGCAGCTCGCGCAGATGCGACTCGAAGACGGGCGTCGTCACCGTCATGCGGTCGGCGGCTAGACCGAACCGGTGGTAGACGAGGCACGTGGAGATCGCTTGCGAAGGCGTACGGCGAGAGGCCGAGGACGAGCGCCAACCATGCGGCGCGCCCTGCGAGCAACACGCATGCCGGATTCAGCGGCCCGGACGAGCAAATGATTATTCTCAAATGTGCGAGCATTCACATCAGGGCTCGCGTGATTTCGGCTTGTGAAATGCACCGACCTCCGCCGCCCGCCCGAAGTGACGAAGGGCGCGTCGCGGCGCTCGAAGGCCTGTCGGCGGGCGAGAGCTCCTCCTCCGTATAAGCCCGCGATCGCGAACGTTCAGGGGTGCGTTCCGCCGTGCGGAAGGGTCCGGACCCGTGCCGGCGGACCCTCGTCGAGCTCGATGGAGACCGGCACGAGCTCGCCGAGGACCCATGCCAGCGTGCGAAGGTGGGGCGAGATCGCCTCGCACGTGAAGCTCGACGGCTCGCGAGCCAGCACCAGAAACGGCAGCAGTTGATCGGCGAGATGCGCATCGAGCGCGCCGCGGCTCGCTCGATAGGCGAGCAACGCGTCGACGGCCTCGTCCGCGATGCGCTCGGCCGGAACACCGCGACGACCGAGCGCGGAGAAGCCCGCCCGACCGGGCACGACCAGACCGACGAAGGTGCCCGGGCCGCGCGCCGTCACATCCTCGACCGTTTCGATCGTCGCCGTGACGCCTTCGCGCGAGAGCCGGTCCCGGGCTTGATGGGCCTGTCGATCGGCGATCGCGCGCGGAAGGCTCGACACCGCCGACATGCCGACGACGTGCGCGAGCGGCGGTGGCTCGTCGGCGCGGAGACCCCGAAGCATCGACGCCGGCGAGACGTCGGCTTCGATCATACCACCACCGGCGGGGTACCAGCCCCAGCGCACGAGCGACACGCGCGAATCCACGCCGAGGCCTCGTACGGCCGGCAGGAAGACGTCGCGCACGTAGTGCAGCGGAGGGCTCCATGGCACGTGCGTGCCGCCGAGCAACGTGAGATGGCTCGGTTCGGCCGCATGCACGAGCGGCAGGAGGAGCGCCTGGAAGATCAGCGTGGTCGAGCCGGCGCTGCCGCGAAGCTCGGCCACGTCGATGCGATAGTCGCCGCCCCGAAGGTCCCGGGGTCGGAACTCGAGCTCGCACGAATCGAGCTCGGCGCCACGAACGTCGGCCCGGCTGATCGCGGCGAGCGCGCGCACGGCCGCCAGGTGCTGGGGCTGCAAGCCGGGTCGGCGGCGATTCGCGCGGATGTTGGTGAGCACGAGCGGGTGCCCGAGTGTCACTGCCAGTGCGAGAGCGGTTCGCACGATCTGGCCGCCCCCTTCGCCCCGGCTGCAATCGATTCTCAAGTCTGCCACTACGCTCCCCAATGGCCATCCGACGGCTGGGAGAAGATGCACGAATCATGCGACGCCGGCATGGGGTTTGGCTCCTTGTAACGTCGGGTCCCCGAGATTGCAGGTAGTCGCTGCCATCGGCACGGCCGTTGCTGCAGAATCCCGAGGAGGGACGATGCCATTCATACGCGAACCGCGTCGACGCCAGGATCTTCGAGATGGTGTGGTCCTTCACGAGGACGGGGAGATCCTCGAGCCGGCGGCCGACGTCAGCGAGACCGACAGCGAGGTGACCGTCGTCATCGAGGTTCCAGAAATCGACAAGGACGACATTCACGTGAGCGTGGCCGACGGACGGTTGAACGTTCGTGCCGAGGCCCGCAAGGACGGCGCAGACACGAGCCTCGCGTACCACGGCGACGAGCTCGGCTACGGCGACTTCCAGCGAACGATACCGCTCCCAGCGGAGGTCGACGCTTCGAGGGCCAGCGCGACCCTCGAGAGCGGCATACTCAGCGTGTGGATGCCGAAGAGTTCGCACCCGAACGAAGACGACATCGCCATCCGCTGAGCGCCGGACGCACATCGTCCGTCAATCGATCCGGACGAACCGATGCCGCTGCCGCCGAATCGGCGTTGGGTCACATGCGCACGGGAACCGGTTCCGCCGCATCGCGGTCGTGAGCGGGGCGGGGGAGCCCGCGGGGTCGTCACGATGGACGATGTCTTGACGCTTCTTGCAGAAGAGTTCTCGATGGTGGAAACACTGCTCGAGCGGGAATCGCCGCATCGAGCGGTCTAGGTCACGGGAGGACGGCTATGCCGACGTTCATCATGCTCACCCGCCTCACCCCGGAGGTCGTGAAGACGCCTGCGGACCTGAAGCGCCTCGAAAAGACGGTCGCCGAGCGCGTTCGGAAGGAATGTCCCGAGGTCACGTGGCGCGGCAGCTACGCGATCCTCGGGCCCTGCGACTACCTGGATCTCTTCGAGGCGCCGAACGAGGACAGTGCGGCCAAGGTGGTGATGATCGTGCGCTCGTTCGGGCACGCGTCCACCGAGACCTGGACCGCCGTGCCGTGGGAGCATTTCGAGGGGCTCATCCCAGGCGGGCGGTAGGTGCTGCAGACGGAGGTTCCGCGCAGCCGGATCACTTCCGAAATCGAGCGCCTTGTACGGATCGCGGCATGGGACCGCCTCCTGATCGCGCTCGTGTCACCCGACATCGGTCGCCGGTTCTTCGCGAGTCTCGTGCTGCGGCGTGTGCCGTGGCCGTCTGGCGCCGAGTTCCCGTCATGGTCGCAGGCGACGGCGCCGACGTGGCGAAGATGACGGCAATCGTCCTGGGCCAGCCCAGTGGAATCCGTTGCTGGTTCGAAGTCGCAATTCTCCTCGTATGCCTCAGGTTGACCGCCCTTACCCACTGCCGTCGGCGGAGGCCCGCCGCCTCGGCCTCAAGCGCGGCATCGAAGTGCTCGTCGTGGACGTCGCCGAGGACAGGCCGGACAACGACGCCGGCGTCGAGCCGGGCGACGCGATCGTCGAGGTGAATTGCCGGCCGGTCGCCTCGCCCGCCGACTTTCGGCGCGCGCTCGCTCGGCGCCGCCGTCCCCCCTCATTCCCGCCGAGCCAGGACGCTCGCTGCGGCCCGCGCCACGAATGCGCCTCCGAGGAGCAGCACGGACGGCAGCCAGATCCAGCGCACCTCGCTCGACAGGACGGTCAGGCCCTCGGAGGACATGAACGATCGGACCCCAATGGGAGACACCTGGACCGGTTGGACGGGGAAGAAGTAGCGAACGTTGCTGAACGGCGAGAAGAAGGCCACGCCGCGACCGCCGTCGGTCAGCGCGTCGAGGACGCCGTGGGAGGCCGTGGCGACGAAGAGGTAGAGCCACAATGCGCCACGGCTCCAGCCCGGAGCGCCTCGCGGGAAGACGGCCGACACTGCCAGCGCCGCCAGGAGGGCGGCGAACGCGAGCGAATGAGTGAAGCCCCGGTGACCGAGCACGTCGCCGTAGTGGATGCCGAGCCGGAAACCCAGGACGTCGAGGTCGGGGAGTGCGGCGCAGACGGCACCTGCGAACCAGATCCGCGCGAGACCGAGCGGGCGGCGAAACCCGGCTCCGACCGCTGCTCCGGACAACGCATGCGTCAAGATCGTGGGCACCCCTTCTTGTAGAACGGAATCGCATGCCGTGCGACTCGAGGGGCTCGCCGATGCCCGAGACCCGTCGGCTACGCTTCGCCCGTCGCCGCGGCGCTGCGCGCGAAGCGCGCGAACCAGCCGTCCGCGCGACGGAGCTCCTGCAGCGTGTTCGCCGGGCGGCTCAGCTCCTGGACCGGATCGAGCAGGCGATCGAGAGGTGCTCCGCTTACAAGCCGCCAGGCCGTGCGGTCCGAAAGGTGATGGTGAGTGAGCCGTCCGGCTCGTAGTCCGCCTGCGCGCCGGCTTCGACCGCTGCATGGGACAGCCGTAGCCTCCGCGAGCAGAGCCTCCTGCCGTCGAGACGTCGTGCGAGAACGACGACGCTCCGTCCCTCGATCTCTACCTCGACCGAGCCCGGTGGGACGTCTTCGGGCAACATGATGCGGAGGCGGACGATCCCAGGCGCCTCGGTGACCAGGACCCGCAGCGCGACTTCGTCGCTCGGCTTGGGAGCCGCCGCGCGATCGGCGGCAGCGTGCATCACGAAACCCAGGCCCGCAATGAACGCCACCACGCGTCCCGTACGCGTCATCGATGATCGCTCCCTCGCACAGGAAGGTGCAACGGACGTTCCTCACGACGCCTCTTCCGCGGCCGATAGCGACGAGATCCAGCCCGGTGACGGCGAGCGGCTGCGCGTTCAAGCGGCGATCCGGCGCGGCCACGGCGCGTGGAGCGCTTTTCATTTCTGCTGATGGCGGCGCGCATTGCCTGCCTCGCGATCTGGCAAGCGACTTGCACCACAAATGTACGTCGAGCTCGATCCAAGCACATCGAGCACGACAGCAGGGCGGGGCCGATGTACCCCGACTGTGCGACACCGAAGGACGACAGAGCGTCGAGCATTGGAGCCGACGTCGCGTCGGACGATCCGGTGACCATCGGTCCTGCCACCTCGGGTGAGCGCTGAGTAGAGGAGACTCGAGCATGGCGAAACCAAGCCAGACGAAGGGCGCGAAGTCGTCGAGCCGCTCGAAGACGCGAGCGAGGCGGCAACGCGAGAGCGGCCGGCCCGGTGGTGGCGCCGGGCGAAAGGACAAGGTCGGGCGCTCGGGTGTCTATCCGATCTCGGGCCCCCGTCCGCCGGGCGCTGCGGAGATGAAGACCAATTGGTGCCTGGGGGCAGCGCGGACGTGGCGCGGCGGGTTGCGAGGAAAGCGGCAGTCGAGCGCGCTACGCACTGCATCGGTGATCTCGTCATCGGAATCGGCCTGGAACGGAACGACCTCGAGATCGTTCACCACGTCGCGGCTTCCGGGGACCCACCACCCAAGAAGAAGGCGCCCCTCCTGCTCCCATCCCCCGAGCGCTGACGGCAGCTGGCGCGCAGCCACCTCGCCGCTCGCATCGTCGATCATCGGAGACCCAGATGAACGCTCAGCAGCCTCATGACCGAAAGGGCAATCGGCCGAAGGCGACGCCGGCGCGCGCGCTGCGAGGCGCGGGTTCTGGGCACGCGAGGGAAACGAGCCGACAGCACGATCGAAGCCGGCGGCGGATCTCGTCGACAGTGTGCTCCGTGAGCGTGTCCATCATTGCCTCCCACTGGCGAACCCACCCCGATACCGTGCGCCTCGGCCGCTCCTTTGCCAGGAACGAGACGGATCGCGCGGGGCGCGTTTCGGGATCGAGAATCGGACTCGGATGCAGCGCATGCCGCACGCCCACGCGATGGCCCCACCGGCGGGCTCTGGACACGCTCGTCGTTCGGCATTCCCGTTGCACCAGCGAGACACTGCATGTCCTCGAGCTTCGTCCGTGTGCTCGCCTGGCTTCTCCTGATCGCCGTGTGGGTCTTCATGCTGTCCGAGCGCTTCCAGGGGCTCGGGTCGACCGAGATCTCCTACAGCGAGTTCAAGACGGCCGTCGCCGAGGGCCGCGTCGGGGAAGTCGTCTTGTCGCCGTCGCTCATCCGGGGGTCGTTCGCCGGCGATGACGAGCGTACGGGATCGTTCCGAACCGTGCGCGTCGAAGACCCCGATCTGCTCCGCGACCTCCAGGCGCACGGCGTCAAGGTGTCCGGGACGATCGAGAGCACGTTCCTGCGCGACCTCCTGTCCTGGGTGGTCCCGGCGGCGCTCTTCCTGGCGGTCTGGCTCTTCATCATGCGGCGCGCGGGCGCCGGCGGGCCCGGCGCCGGATTCCTCACCGTCGGGCGAAGCCGCGCGAAGCTCTACGTCGAGCAGGAGGTGAAGGTCACCTTCGCGGACGTCGCGGGGGTCGACGAGGCGAAGGAGGAGCTCCGTGAGGTCATCGAGTTCCTGAAGAAACCCGAGCGTTTCCGCCGCCTCGGCGGCAAGATTCCGAAGGGCATCCTGCTACTCGGACCACCGGGCACGGGGAAGACGCTGCTCGCGAAGGCGGTGGCCGGCGAGGCCGGCGTCCCGTTCTTCTCGATCAGCGGCTCGGAGTTCGTCGAGATGTTCGTCGGCGTCGGTGCCGCTCGGGTACGGGATCTCTTCGTGCAGGCGAAGGAGAAGGCGCCCTGCATCATCTTCATCGACGAGCTCGACGCGCTCGGCAAGGTGCGTGGCGCGGGCGCGCTCGCGCACGAGGAGCGCGAGCAGACCCTCAACCAGCTCCTCGTGGAAATGGACGGCTTCGATCCGCGCGCGGGCGTGATCCTGATGGCCGCGACGAACCGGCCCGAGATCCTCGACCCGGCGCTCCTGCGCGCCGGGCGATTCGATCGGCACGTGCTGGTCGATCGTCCCGACCGGCCTGGGCGGCTCGCGATCCTGAAGCTCCACGCCCGCGGCGTCGTCATGCGGAACGCCGATGAGGACCTCGACGTCATTGCCGGCATGACGCCGGGCTTCGCGGGTGCGGACCTCGCGAACGTCGTGAACGAGGCGGCCTTGCTCGCCGTGCGCCGGGACAAGGAGGCGGTCGAGCTGGCGGATCTGCAGGAAGCCGTCGAGCGCGTGATCGCCGGCCTCGAGAAGAAGAATCGCGTGCTCAACGCCATGGAGAAGGACCGCGTCGCGCACCACGAGGTGGGCCATGCGCTCGTCGCCATGTCATTGCCCGGGACGGATCCGATCCAGAAGATCTCCATCATCCCGCGCGGCGTGGCGGCGCTCGGCTACACGATCCAGCTCCCGACCGAAGATCGCTTCCTCATGGCGCGCTCGGAGCTCGAGAACAAGATTGCGGTGCTGCTCGGCGGACGCGCGGCGGAGGAGATCGTCTACGGCGAGGTGTCGACCGGCGCACAGGACGACCTCCAGAAGGCGACCGCCGTCGCGAAGAGCATGGTGAAGGCCTACGGCATGAGCGAGCGATTGGGCGAGGTGAGCCTCGAGCGCGAGCGGCCCGCCCTCCAGTTGCCGGTCGAGCCGATGTCGTCGCGTGGCGACTACAGCGAGGAGACGGCGCGGGAAATCGACTGCGAGGTACGGCGGATCATCGACGAGCAGCATGCCCGGGCGCACGAGCTCCTCGCGGGCCAGAAGGACGTGCTCCGCGAAGCAGCCACCGTGCTGCAGCAGAAGGAAGTCATCACCGGTGCCGAGCTTGCCGACATGCGCGCGCGACACGCCCCGGCCCGCGCCGCATCATGACGGCGGCCCGCGACGGGATCGGTACGCCGGCGCCGTCGACGCGCAGGGCGCGTGCTCGAGGATGAGGCACGGGGCACCGCCCGAGAATCCATGAGCGACCAGCCACCGACCGATCGAGACCCGAGCCGCCTTCCGACGGAGGACGAGCTGAACCGGCTCCAGGTCACGACGCTGCAGTACTACATGCACGAGGCCAATCCGACGACGGGCCTCATCCGCGACAAGACGGATCCTGCGGCCCCCGCCAGCATCGCGGCCGTGGGGCTCGCCCTGGCGAGCATCCCGGTCCTCGTGGAACGCGGCGTGATCTCCCGCGAGTTTGCGCCCGAGATCGCGCTGTGGACGCTGCGTTTCTTCCGCGACAGCCCGCAGGGACCGGAGCCGGACGCGACCGGCTACCGTGGGTTCTACTACCACTTCCTCCACATGAAGACCGGTCGCCGGGTCTGGGAATGCGAGCTGTCCGCGATCGACTCGGCCTTCCTGTTCGCCGGGATGCTCACCTGCGCCGCCTACTTCGACGCCGAGACCCAGGAGGAGGCCGAGGTCCGCCGGTTGGCGGACGAGCTCTATCGCCGGGCGGACTGGCGGTGGATGCTCGCCGGCGGCTCGGCGATCTCGCACGGCTGGCGGCCCGAGACCGGGTTCATCCCGCACACCTATACGGGGTACGACGAGGCCCTGCTGCTCTATCTGCTCGGACTCGGCTCGCCGACGTTCCCGCTGCCGCCCGAGAGCTACGCCGCGTATTCCTCGACCTACCAGTGGAGGCAGATCTACGGCCACGACGTGCTCTACTCGGGGCCGCTCTTCACGCACCAGCTCTCCCAGCTCTGGATCGATTTCCGCGGCATCCGGGATGCATTCATGCGCGCCCACGGAAGCGACTACTTCGAGAACAGTCGCCGTGCGACGTACATCCACCAGGAGTACGCACGGCGTAACCCGCTCGAGTTTGCCGGCTACGGCGAGCACTGCTGGGGCATTACCGCGAGCGACGGCCCGGGATCCGAGCAGCGCTGCGTGAACGGCGTCGAGCGGGAGTTCTACGGCTATCATGTCCGCGGAGCGCCCTACGGCCCCGACGACGGGACGCTGTCGCCGTGGGTGGTCGTTGGTTCGCTCCCATTCGCTCCCGAGATCGTGATCCCGACCGTCGGGGCGATGGCTCGACTCGATCTCGGCGCGGCAGATCGCTACGGCTTCAAGGCGTCGTTCAACGAGACGTACCTGATCGCAGACAGCCCGACGGGCTGGTGGGTCACTCCCTACCACTTCGGCATCGATCAAGGCCCGGTGGCCCTCATGATCGAAAATTACCGCACCGGTCTGATCTGGAAGGTCATGCGCCGCTGCCCCTACGTTGTTGCGGGCCTGCGCCGGGCGGGCTTCCAGGGCGGCTGGCTCTGACGGCCTCAGACCGGATCGATTCCACGCCGCCGCGCCCACGCCTTCGCGCGAGCGATGGCGACGCGGATCGCGAAGCCCTCGTCATGCCCCTCCGCGAGCAGGGCGTTGGCGATCTCGATGGCCTTTCGCCGTACCCGTAGCGGGAGGTGTGTCATCGCGGGCGGATAGTAGAGCTCGTCCCAGGGCACCGATACGCGGTCCGTATCCCGACGACCAGCCGCGCGTCGAGATGAACCCGATTGGATCGGGTCGGCGGATCACGCGAGGGAGAAGCGTTCTACCCGGAGCCCGTCGATGCGTCGCCTACGCTCGCGCCGAGACGCACCGTGACGTGCCGAGTGGATCCGTCGGTCGGAAACTCGACGACGCCTCCGGTCGACACGCCCTCCACGCGAACCTCGAGGACGCCGGCTCCGGCGCCGTCGGGATCCTCGACGCGGATCGCGAGGCGTCCCGCCGGACCCGCGATCTCGGCCTCGAATCCACCCCAGTCCCGCGGGATGCGTGGATCGATCGCCAGCCGTCCATCGCGCAGACGCAGTCCGAGGATGCCCTCGATGCCGAGCCGCCAAGCCCACGCGGCCGAGCCGGTATACCAGGTCCAGCCGCCGCGCCCGACGTGTGGCGCCGTCGACGCGACGTCGGCCGCGAGCACGTAGGGCTCCACGAGATAGCGCGCGGCCGCGATGGGCGTCGCGGCCTGCCGGATCGGGTTCATGAGTGCGAAGAGACGCGCCGCGCGGTCGCCGTCGCCCAGCTCGGCGAGCGCGAAGGCGAGCCAGACGGCGGCATGCGTGTACTGGCCGCCGTTCTCGCGGACGCCGGGGGGATAGCTCCGGATGTAGCCGGGATCGCGCGGCGTGCGGTCGAACGGCGGCATCAAGAGCCGCACCAGCCCCGGATCCTCGGAGACGAGCTCGCGCTCCGCAGCTGCGATCGCGCGGCGCGCACGCTCGGGCGATCCGCCGCCGGCGAGAACCGCCCACGATTGCGCGATCGAGTCGATTCGGCATTCGTCGCCGCTCGCCGATCCCCAGGGCCTTCCGTCGTCGTCGAACGCTCGGAGGTACCACTCGCCGTCCCAGGCCACCCGGTCCACGGTGCGCGCGAGCTCCTCCGCGTGCCGCTGCCAGCGGTCCGCGAGATCGGCGTCGCCGCGGCGCCGGCAGAGACCGACGAACCCGCGGATCGTCGCGACGGCGAACCATGCGAGCCACACGCTCTCGCCGCGGCCGCGCGCGCCGATGCGGTTCATGCCGTCGTTCCAATCGCCGGAGCGGATCAAGGGCAGACCGTGTGGGCCGCGAGTGATGCCGCGCGCAATGGCGCGCTCGCAATGCTCGAAGAGCGTCCGTCGCTCCGATGTCGATGGAAACTGCGCGTAGCGATCCTCCTCGTTCGGGGACAGCGGCGGTGCCTGCAGGAACGGAACCTGCTCGTCGAGGATCGACACGTCTCCCGTCGCCTCCACGTAGTGGGCGACCGCATAGGGAAGCCACAGGAGATCATCGGCGCAGCGCGTGCGCACGCCGCGATCCGACGGGGGATGCCACCAGTGCATCACGTCGCCTTCCTCGAACTGGTGCGCCGCGCAGGCGAGGATGTGCCGGCGCGTGCGCGCGGGCTCCGCGTGGAGCAGCGCCAGCACGTCCTGGAGCTGGTCGCGGAAACCGAGCGCGCCTCCCGCCTGATAGAATCCCGCCCGCGCCATGATGCGGGACGCGAGCGCCTGGTAGACGAGCCAGCGGTTCATCAGCACGTCGAAGGCCCGGTCGGGCGTCCGGACCTGCACGGCGCCGAGACGGCGATCCCACGTGGCCCGAAGGTCGTCCCATCCCCGATCGATCGCGCCGAGGTCGCGCCAGCGCGCGGCGATCTCCTGCGCGTGCTCCCGATCGCGCCCGTCGCCGAGCACGAAGGCGACCTCGACCGCTGCCGACGGCCCGACGTCGAGGTGGACCTGGAGCGCCGCGCACGGATCGGCGCTCGCCCGCGTGTTCCCGCTGAGGCCCCAGCGTCGCAGCGCGGCCGGCGCGTGCCGATCGCCCTCGCGGCCGAGAAATTCGCGTCGATCGAGCGTCAGGCCGTGCAGCGGCAGGCTTCCGGCGACGAACGCGGTGCGCTCCGCGAAGTCGGGATTCCAGGCGTTGCGGGCGAACACGACCTGCGAGGTCGCGTCGTACTCGCACACCACGAACGACGACGCGACGCTGCGAAGCGCACCGAGGAGCCATTCGACGTAGTAGGTCGCGGTCACCCGGCGCGGCCGGTCGCGGAGGTTCCGCAGGCGCAGTCGCACGATCTTCACGGGATCCTCGGGCGCGACGAACGCGCGCAGCGTCTGCTCGAACCCGTAGCTCGATCGTCGCCATTCGGTGTAACCCGCGCCGTGACGGACCTCGCATGGCGCGTCCGCGCCGGCGGGTCTCGGCGTCGGCGTCCAGACCTCGCTCGTCTCCTCGTCGCGGAGGTAGAGGACGTCACCGGGCACGTCGAGCAGCGGATCGTTGCTCCACGGCGTGAGGCGGTGCTCGCCGCTGTTGACCGCCCACGTGAAGCCGCCGCCCGCCTCGGTGACGACGCACCCGAAGTCGTCGTTCGCGAGCACGTTGGCCCAGGGCGCGGGCGTTTGCTCGCCGGCGGCGAGGCGGATCACGTATTCGCGACCGTCCGGCGTGAAGCCGCCGAAGCCATTCTCCAGCTCGAGCGGCTCGGCCGCGGCGGGCTCCGGCATCGGACCGCTCGGCTCACCACCCGGATCGAATCGTGGGAGCTCGGCGGGCACGACGGTCACGTCGGCGAGCTGACGCTCGAGCGAGCCTTCGGCATCGTCGAGGACCACGCGCGCCGACGCCTCGAGAAGCCGCTCCTGCTCCTCGCCGATCTGATCACCGAAGAGCAGATGGATGCCGCCGCGGGCGCCGAGGAGCTCCTCGACACCCGTTTCCCGGAGCACGTCGTAGAGCGCTTCGCGAAACGGCTCGACGTAGCCGGACATGCCGACGCGGAGCACGACCAGGTCCACGTGGATGCCGTGCCGGCGCCAGAGCTGGAGGCCGTGCGCCAGCACGCGAAGCACGCTTCGGTCGTCGGGGTCGCGCACGCGGAGGACGAGCAGCGGCAGGTCGCCGGAGATCCCGAATCCCCAGAGCCGCGGCTGCCCGAGCGTGTTCGCCGCGCGCAGCGAGGGCGGCGCGGCACGCGCCGCGTGAGGATGCAGCAGGAGCGACGCCAGGAGCGCGAGCGATGGTAGGACCTCGGGCTCGAGCTGGAGGCGCTGCGTCTCGCGTGCCGCGTTCGCAGCGGCATCGCCGAGCGCCCAGTCGAGGGAGGCGAGCGTGGCGTGACGCTCGGCGATCTCGAATACCGAGTCGCGTGAGCCCGAGGCGATCGCGAGGAATGCGAGGTCCCGTCGCTCCTGAGGCGCGAGACGGACCCGCGCCTGGAGGGCCATGACCGGATCGAGCGTCCACCCGGCGCCGTCTCCCAGACCGTCGACGACGCCGCGGGGGCGCCGCGGATCGCCGTGACGGCCGAGGAACGTCCGGCGATCCGATTCGAAGCCGACGCGGCCGCGCACGCGTTCATCGAGGAGCACGCGATGGAGCAGGACGGGCGGCCGCTCCCCGGCATGCCGGGGGCGGCGCACGAAGAGGAGGCCGTCGAGCGCGTCCACATGCTCGCTGTGCACGAAGAGCTTGCTGAAGGCCGGATGCCGCTCGTCCTCGAGCGCAGGCGCGAGCACGACCTCGCCGTAGCTCGTGATCGCGAGCGCGCGGGGACGGTCGCTCTCGTTCACGAGCGTGATGCGGCGAATCTCGAGGTCGTCACCGGGTGCGACGCCGACCTCCATGCGGATCGCGACGCCGTGATCGCGTCGATGGAATTCCACGAGATGCGCATGGAACACGACGCGAGCCTCGTCGGCCGCGACGCCAGTCGGCTGGCGGCCGACGGACCAGACCTCGCCGCTCTCCTCGTCGCGCACGTAGATCCAGAGGCCGTGATCGTCGCAAGTCGCGTCCGGAAGCCAACGCGTGAGCGCGTGATCCTGCCACCGCAGGCCGCCCGCGCCGGCGTCGGAGATCCAGGTGGCGAGTCGTCCGTTGCCGAGGGCGTGCACCTGCGGGAAGGGCGCGGGGGTGATCGGGACCCACGGGTGCGGCGTCGCGGCGCCCGGGTGGCGTGGTGTCGGCAACATGGGCTCCTCGATCCGAACGATCTCCCGCGGCGGGATCTTCGGAATGCGTTCGTGGAGCAGCAGGGTGACGGCGCGTACGCGGGCGTCCGTCCCGAACCGGCGAACGAGCGTGTCGCCACAGATCGCGTTCGTGAGGGCGGCGAGAATCATGCCCTGGTGGTGCACCATGTACGAGCGCACGGGGATGAACCGCCGGCCCTTCGGCACGCGCTCCGGCGTGAAGTCCGCCGCCTCGTAGAAGCCATACGGTCCCAGCAGGCCGAGGCCCTCGTAGACGCGCAGGTTCGCGACGACCGCACGGGGACGAAACGCCAACGCCAGCACCGCGGCATAGGGCGCGACGACCACGTCGCGCCCGAGTCCGCGTCGCAGCCCGAGCCCCGGCACCCCGAAGGCGCGGTAGCGGTAGTGTCGCTCGGGATCGAGCGACCCGAAGCCCGACTCCGAAACACCCCAGGGCACGCCGAGCTGCTCGCCGTGCCGGCGCTGCATGTCCACCGCGGCGCGCTCGCTCGCGCCGAGCAGCGTGCCGGGCACACTCGGCAGGAGGAGCGGGGGCATCAAGTACTCGAACATCGAGCCGCCCCACGAGAGGAGCGCCAGGCCGTCGGGCGTTGCCGTGACCGGCCGGCCCAAGTGGAACCAGTGCTCGACCGGCACGTCGCCCTTTGCGATCGCGATCAGGCTCGCGATGCGGGCTTCGGTCGCGAGCAGATCGTAGTGATTCGGATCGAGGCGATCGGCGCTCAGCGCGTAGCCGATGTGGAAGAGGCGCTGCTCCGGATCGAAGAGGAGCGAGAAGTCCATGGCGAGCGCGTGCGCCTCGGTCTCGGCGGCTGCGTCGAGGAGCGATCGGCGCAACGCCTCGGCGTGCGCGAACCCGTGCTCGATGGCGTCCCGAAAGGCCGCCTGCCAGTCGTGCGCCGCGCCGTCGCTCGAGCGCTGCGGGACCGTCGCGTCGAGCATCGCGCGCGCCCGGGCACAACGATCCGGGGCGTCCTCGAGGGACAGATCCGGCGGCAGCAGGGGCGCGAGACGCCGGGCGACGTCCTCGCAGCCGGGCGGTGGCGCCTGGGTGAGTCCCAGCCATGGCGCCAGCGTGACGATGTCGCGTTGCATGGCACGCGCGTGATGATGGGTCCGCTCGAGCCAGATCCGCACGTCGCGCAGGCTCTCCTCCCGCGCGCCCGCGGGCTCGATCGCCGCCGTGAGCAGCCGTGCGATCTCGGGACAGTCCTCGTCGCAGATGCGGGCGATCGTGCGCTGCCAGGCGAAAGGATCGCGCTGCGCGCCGGGAACGTCGTCGAGGAGGCGTGCGATCCGCTCGCGGAGCGGACGGCCACCTTCGCGGAGGCGTTCCAGGGAGTGGAGCAGCAGAGTGAGAACGTCGGCGAGGCCCTGCCACAGCGATTCGCGCAGCGCCGGGCCCCGAGCCAATTCGATGCAGCTCTCCTTCACCGCGAGGAGGCTCGCTGCGAGGTTGCCGCTGTCGACGGTCGACACGTACCGCGGTTCGAGCGGATCGAGCGACTCCGTCTCGTACCAGTTGAGGAAATGGCCGCGGTAGCGCTCGAGGCGTCCGAGCGTGACGAGCGTGTTGCGAAGTCGAACCGCGAGGTCCGGCAGGCCGATGTAGCCGAGGTCGGCCGCGGCGATGGTCGACACGAGCGTCATGCCGATGTTCGTCGGCGACGTTCGGTGCCCGACGTCTCCGGACGGCTCCTCCTGGAAGTTGTCGGGTGGCAGCCAGTGATCGTCGGGACCGACGAAGCGCTCGAAGTAGAGCCAAGTGCGCCGCGCGAGGCCGCGCAGAAATGCCAGGTCCTCGCCGGCGAGCGTCTCTCGTGGTTGCGCGCGCGAGCGGCTCACGTGCTCGGCGATCGCGGGCGAGGCCAGCCAGAGGAAGAGCAGCGGCATCGCGCAGCCGAGCGCCGCGGGGCGCGCGGCGATCACGGCGAGCGCGAGCGCAAGCGTCAATCCCCAGGCCACCCACATCTCGCGCCACGCCGCCCGCACGTCCTGGGCGGCGAGCTGGCTCGCCATGTGCGCTGCGGACGTCCACTCGAGAAGGTTTCGCCGCGTGACGCCGAGGCGCCACAGCGTCCGGAGGATGGCATCGGTCGCGATCACGGCGTCGTGCGGGAGGAATGCGACCTCGAGGATCCAGCGCTCGACGGGATCGCCGAGCTCCCGCAACGTGCCGCGTAGTGCCCGCCGCCCGCGCGTGATGCCCATGACGACATCGGTGGCGAGAGAGCCGCCGAGGGCCGCCAGCCCGAGCACCGTCCAGAGCGCGGGAGCCGGCAGCACGAGCCACGCCGCCGCGAGCATCGTCACGAGGGCCGCCGGAATCAGGCTTCGCCGGAGATTGTCGAGCACCTTCCATCGGTCGAGGGCCGACAGGCGGTTCGGAATGCGTGTCCCGCCCGGCGCGGGCACCCGACGCCGGAGCCATGGCAGGAGCTGCCAGTCGCCGCGCACCCAGCGGTGCCAGCGGCGGGCGAACTCGATGTAGCGTGCCGGGAACACCTCGTAGAGAACGATGTCGCTCGCAAGCGCCGCGCGTCCGTGGATCCCCTCGAAGAGATCGTGGCTTGCGAGCGCGTTCTCGGGCACCCGTCCCTCGAGGCTTCGCCGGAAGGCGCGCACGTCGTAGATGCCCTTGCCGACGTAGATGCCCGAGCCGAAGAGATCCTGGTACACGTCCGACACCGCGCGCGTGTAGATGTCGATCGTCGTGTCGCCGGAGTAGATCTCGGCGAAGCGCGAGCGGGTGCCGCTCTCGGGCGAGATCTCGATCCGCGGCTGGACGACCGTATATCCCGAGCGCACGCGACCCGTCGCCTCGTCGAACTCGGCACGATTGAGCGGGTGAGCGAGCGTGCCGACGAGGCGTGCGACCGACCCCGGCGGCAGCATCGTGTCCGCGTCGACGGTCACGACGAAGCGGATCGACCGCAACGCGTCGCGGTCGCCCTCGCGGACCGTGAAGCCGGTCTCCACGCCGTCCGTGACGAGCCGGTCGAACTCCTCGAGCTTGCCGCGCTTCCGCTCCCAGGCCATCGCGCAGCCCTCGGACGGATTGAAGCGCCGGGGCCGGCAGAGCACGTGAAACGGACCGCGTCGGCCTGCGGCGTGGAGGGTGTTGAGCCGCCGGATGCCGCTCACCAAGGCGTCGATGGCGATCTCGTCGCCCGGCATGCGCTCCTCGGGGGCGTCCGCGAGATCGGCCAGCAGCGCGAACCGAAGCGTCTCGTCGGGATTCGCGAGATAGTGGCCCTCGAGCCGCTCGAGCAGGCGCTCGGCCTCGGCGACGCTGCCGACGAGGGCGGGGACGACGACGGCGGTGTCGCACCCGGGGGGAATGCCGCGCTCGATGTCGAGCTTCGGCAGCACGCGCGGCGTGGCGACCAGCGTGACGATCCAATGGACGAGCGTGATGCCGAAGACCGATGCTGGCAGAATCGCGACGGCGGCCGCGAGTGCCACGGTGAAGAGCGGTGTCCCCCGGAAGATCATCCAGCCGACCGGCAGCACGACGGCCGTCGCCGTCGCGGCGCCGATCGCCATCGCGTAGAGCACGCCCGCATGGCGCGCGAGGCCGTCGACGATGGATTCCCATCGCGTCGGGTGCGCGCCGACGGCGCGCGCGAAGGCCGTTCGACCCTCGCCGATCAACCAGTGGCCCACATACGCGGCCTTCAGTCCGGTACTGGGCGCCTGGCGTGCGAGGTTCACGGCGCATTCCGCGACCTCCGGCTCGGAGCGCGCCGCGCGACGCGCCAGCTGCTCGATCGCCGCTCGGCAGCGATCGCGGGTCTCGAAGTCGTTCGCTGCATACGTGCCCGCCGGATCGCTCCGAAGAATGGCCTCCACGCGGCTCGTCCGGGTGAGGAAGTCCTTCCATGGGATGGAGGCGATGACGCTCAGATTGGCGATCGCGCGTGCCACGCTCTCGGTGTCGTCCAGGGGAGACGTCGTGCCTTCGAGCGTCGCGGTGCATGGTGCGCTCACGTCGGGAGCGAGCCGCTCGAGCGCGAAGACGAGGAGCTCGAGGCACGCGAGCCGCAGCATCGTCGGGAATGCCCACAGCTCGGCGATCGAGAGCCAACGGTCGCTCTCCTGGTACGCGTTCGTGAACGTGACGGCCGAGGCGAGCGAGACCTGCAGCTGGGACACCTCGAGGAAGCGGCGCGCGAGGGCATAGACGCGCGGCACCCCTGCTTGCTCGCCGCCGGCGAGGCCCGGCAGGCGGGCATAGAACCCGGCAGGAAGATCGTGATCGATCTGCTGGACGGCCCGCTCCACGAGATGGTCGTTATCGAGCAGCCATTCCGCCGCCTTCGAAAGCTGCGGGGATGGCTCGGCAAGCGCCGTGCGCGCTCGCGCGAGCCAATCCGGCATGGCACGCAGCGCCGACCACAGCCCGAGCGGCGCTGCTGGAAGGGTCGAGACCGCATGCCGGTCGGCGAGCTCGCGTGCCGCCGCCGCCAGCGAACCCGGGTGCGGCTCCGACGCCGCGTCGCTCACGGGCTCGCTTGGCTCGGGAGCCGCATCCCGTCGCACGGCGTCGCCTCCGGCGGCCGGGCCGGGACGCGTGGCGGACCTTCGCGAAGGACCAGCAGCGGCGCGGTGGCGTGGGCCAGGAGATACTCGACGCTGCTGCCGAATGGCACGTCGGCGCGTCCGCTCCGTCCGTGCGCCGACAAGACGACCAGATCGACGTTCTCGTCGGCGATCAGTCGCGCCAGACGCGAGCGCACGTCGGCGGCGCGCAGGACCAGGGCGCGAATGGTGCCGTCGTTCGCCGCTAGCCGTACCCGCAAGCGATCGAGATAGGCGCTGGCGATGCGTTCGTTGCGCTCCACGAGCCGCTCACGAAGGTCGACCGCTTCGCTGTCGAGCGGGCCGATCTCGGTCAGCTCGGGAATCGGCACCACGTGCCCGAGGATGATCTCCGCCTGGCCGGCGCTGGCGAGGCGAAGCGCGACGGGAAGCACGCTCTCGGCGCGAAGCGAGCCATCCATGGGCACGAGGATCTTTCGGTAGCGAGCGATCGCGTCCGATACGGGCCTGGCGGCGACGGGAATCAGCATGAAGGATCCCGGGACGCGGTCCACCAGCTTGCGCGCCGTGCTGGCGATGCGCCATTGCGTCGCCCCGCTCGCGCCGTGACTCGAGAGCACGGTCACGTCGGCGTCGTGATGCCGGGCCCACAGACAGATCTCCTCGGCGGCGTGCCCCTCGACGAGCTCGGTATCGATCGATTTGTACGCCGCTTGCCGCGCGCCGACGAGCCGATCGAGCCGTTCGCGGGCCTCGCTCCGGTGCATCTCCCACTCGACCGGGTCGAAGAGCGCTGCGCCCGACGGAGGGCATTCGAGCACACGCAGCAGCGTGATCGGGGCATCGTAGGCCCTGGCGAGCGCCAACGCGTGCGGAATGACGCGTTCGCCGAGCTCGGACCCGTCGAGACATGCGAGGACGCGGCGGCACCGGCACCAGATCTCGGGGGCCGGAGCTGGATCGTCCGCAACGGTCACGCCGGCTCTCCGAGGCCCCTTGCGATCGTGCGAAGAGGTCGGATCCATACGAGTCGTCGGCGGCATGCGGAGCCTCCTGGCGAGAGGGTAGCAACTCACATGCCTGTATCGGGCATGGCATGAAGCCGTCAATGCCCATTTTCTTCCGAACCCTGGGAACGAGTCATGCCGCGAGACTCATGCTTCGATGTGCCGTACCTCGTCTCGGGCGTGAATGGCCTCTCCTTGAGTCTCATGGGGACGTGCCGGGTCACTCAACGAGCGACCTTCGCTACGAGATGGGCGGCCTGACGTCGCCCGGGGAAGCGAGGACCGCGAGGTCAACCTGATGTTCGGCGCGCATTGGCGCGGCGGCACGCGCGACTGGTTCATGATGGCGGCCTTCCTGACCGCCGTGCGCAACCGGACTGTAGCCGCGCAGCGGCGGGATTCCCTCCCCACGGCCGTGCTAAGAGCGTCGGCGTGGGGGTCGTGCTGCGCGTCGACCATCTCTCCATTGGATTCGGCGCCGCGCGCGTCGTCGACGATCTGAGCTTCACGGTCCCGGAAGGGAGCGCGCTGGCGGTGATCGGGCCGAACGGATCGGGCAAGACGGTCCTGTTTCGCGCGCTCGTCGGCGCGCTGCCGTACGAGGGCACGATCGAATGGACTCCCGGGACACGGCTCGGCTACGTGCCCCAGAAGCTCGACATCGAGCGGGACCTGCCGTTGACCGGCCTGGACTTCCTGCAGGCGAAGCTCGCGCTGGCGTCGGCTCGCGGCGACGCGATCCCGCACGTTCTCGAGTTGGTGGGTCTGCCGGTCGCGATGGCGGCGCGTCCGATCGGCACGCTCTCGGGCGGGCAGTTCCAGCGGCTCCTTCTCGCGTTCGCGCTCATCGGGCGGCCAACCGTGCTGCTCTTCGACGAGCCGACCGCCGGTGTGGACGAGCCCGGCGAGGAGCGCGTCTACGCCACGATGCGACGGCTCCAGGAGCGCCAGGGCCTGACGCTGATGCTCATCTCGCACGACCTGAGCGTCGTCTATCGGCACGCGACGAGCGTCCTCTGCCTGGGACGCGGACGTCCTTGCGTCGGCGCCCCGCGTGACGTGCTGACGCCCGAGAAGATCGCCGAGATGTACGGCGTTCCGGTGAAGTTCCACACGCACGACGATGCCGGCTAGCGCGCTGGTGCTGTCGATCGCGATGGCGATCGCCGCCGGGCTCGTGGGCAGCTTCGCGGTGATGCGCCGGATGACGCTCGCCTCCGATGCGATCTCGCACGTCGCACTGCCGGGAATCGGCCTCGCCCTCGCGTTCGGCATCCATCCGGCGTTCGGCGCGGCGGCGGCCCTGGTCGTCGGGGCGGTCCTCATCTGGGGTCTCGAGAACCGGACGCGGATCGCGACGGAGACGCTGATCGGCGTCGTCTTCTCGACGGCGCTCGCGGCCGGCAGCCTGCTCGCTTCGGGCGACGAGCTCATCGACGCGTTGCTCGGCTCCAGCGGCTCGCTGACGCAGCTCGAGCTCCTGACCGGCCTTGCTGGGGCCGTCGCAGTCGTGTGCTTCATCTTGGCGGCGAGGAATCGGCTGCTGATCGCGCTCGTCTCGCCGGACATCGCCCGCACCGCGGGAGTCGATGTCCGCCGCCTGGATCTCCTCTACCTCTTCGCCTTTGCCCTCACGATCGCGCTGGGCCTCCGGTATCTGGGCGTCTTGCTGATGGGCTCGCTCATCATCATCCCGGCGGCCACCGCGAAGTACCTCGCGCGCAGCCTCCGGGGCATGTTGGCGATCGCCGTCGCGGCGGCGGTGTTTGCGACCGTCGCGGGCGACACGATCGCGAGCTGGCTCGGCCGTCCCACCGGTCCCCTGATCGTCGTCGTCGCGGCCGCCGTGTTCTTCGTGAGCGTCGCGATCCGGCGCGTCCCGTAGGGCGACGGCCCGGGCCTCGAGTTCGCGATGGTGCGGCGACCCCGCGCCGGGATTTCCCATTCGGGAGAAGCATGCGGGCATCCGCCACCCGGGAGGCGACGGCCATCGTCTTGCATGCGGAAGGCGTGATGGGGACAGGTACCGGCATCCGAGGCGGGCGCCCTGCGCCGACCGTCGCGGCGCTGGTCGCATGCGCCGTACTGGCGGGCCATGCGGCCGGGAGCTCGACTGCGGCGTTCGCGTCGATCGGTGCGCCCGAGCTGTCCGTCGAGGTCACCGAGCGGCCCGGCATCGTCCGTCTCCGCATTCTGTTGCCCGACGACGTTCCAGCGGGAACAATCGAGGTGCAGGTGGCAGGGCGACGTGTTGTCGTGCTCGGACAGGCGGTCGCTGGCGAACAGCGGCGCTCTCGCTCCCTGCGTTTGAGCCAGACGGTTGTGGAGGAGGGCGCGCAGGCGGCCTTCGACTCCGACGGATCGCTCACCGTCACGCTGCGCGGCAGCGCGATCGGCGAGGGGACCCCGAGGAGTCCCATGCGCAGTGAGGTGCCGCGGGAGGACCGTCCATGAGCGAGCGTGCGCCGCTCGGGGACGTCGTCGTCGCGACGGATTTCTCTGGCGCCGCCATGCGCGCCGTCGAGCGGGCGGCGCGACTCCCGATGGGGTCGGGCTCGACGCTGACCGTGCTCCACGTGCTGCCGCCCGGATCTGCCGGCGAGGACCGCGCCGAGGCCGAAGGAGCGCTTCGCTACGCGGCCTCGCTGGCGGCCGACGTGCGGTTTCGCGTCGGACGAAGCGCGGTCGGCATCGTCACTCGACTCGCCGAAGGGACGCCGTTCGTGGAAATCGTTCGTGTGATCTCCCACAAGGTTGTCCCGTCGTAGAGCCATGAGCGTTTCGACGGGGCTGCGTTCGTGAAGTGAGCGTGCGGCCGTTGGCGGTTGTACCAGACAAGCCAAGGCGCGAGAGCGGCCGCTCGTTCGTCGGAGGAGTGATAGGGGCGCACGTAGGCCCATAGACGCAGCATGGTCTGGATGAAGCGCTCGGCTTTGCCGTTGGTACGTGGAGTGTAGGGCCGGGTGCGGAGGTGCCGCGCCGCCAGCGCCGCGACGGCCATGCGAAAATCGGCCGAGATGTAGCCCGCGCCGTTGTCGCTCATGACGCGTTCGATGGGGCGGATCCCATGGCGGGCAAAGAACGCGGCGGCGCGCTGCAGAAAGCCTGCACACGTCGCGCCTTTCTCATCGAGCAAGAGCTCGGCGTAGGCCAAGCGGGTGCGGTCATCGATCGCGACGTGCAGAAACTCCCAGCCTTTGACGCCGCGCAGCCGCGTGTCGCGGCGGTCGCCCGTCACGCGATGCCAGGGCTGATAGAAGCGGCCCAGCTTCTTCGTGTCGACGTGCACCAGCTCCCCCGGCCGCGCGCGCTGGTACCGGTTGTCGGCCACCGGCGGCTCGAGGGCGCGCAGCTTCCCCAGGCCGACGGCGGCGACGGCGCGTTGCGTGCGGGACTTTGACAGTCGGAGCACCTGCGCGATCTGCGCCTGCGTAAACTTCAGCCGCCGCAGCGCCAGCACGGCGTCTCGCCACGCCGCATCGAGGGCCGTCGGACTCCGGAGGGGCCGCGACGAGCGATCCTGGAGGCCGCCCGGTCCCTCCGCGTGCTGTCGATGCGTCCACTTCCGGACCGTCTTGCGGTCGATGCTGAGCTGCTGCGCGACGACCGCCTCGCCTATGCCGGCCGCACGCCGGGCCGCGATCAGGGCTCGACTCGCGGGCGTCGTTCGGGCCAACTCGTGAATGTTCATCCGCGCTTCCTCCGGGGGGTTTTGGTGGTTTGGCGATTGCCAACACACCCCGTGGAGCGCGGATGGACAACTACTTTCCGGGGACGACGTCCTGGGAGATCACATCGCGCGCGGTCCGTGCCGTTGCACGGTCCCGATAGACCTGGACCGCATCCTCGAGGACGGCGGCCATCAGGCGCTTCTCGGGCTCGTGCTCCTTGCGAAGACGGTCGAAGAATCGCGAGGGCAAGATGGTGTCCATGAAGGATGCGATAAGGCATGAGGCATGCCAATCGCCCGTCATCGAGCGCCGCGACGAAATGGCTGCTTCGCCGCGATGCCGGGATCGTTCGCGAGCAGACGTTTCGCGTTCGTGAGAAAAGCCTGGTCGCTCTCCATCAGAGAGGGCCGGCGGCAGCCTCGATCATCCCACGGGTGAGGTCCCGCAACCTCACCATCTCCGGCCAACCTTGGCCTCGCGGCGCGATCGGGCCACCGACCGTGACCTGTAGATCATGCCGTCGGGGTAGCCATGCATCCGCGGGTAGCACCTCACGCGTCCCACGGATCGCAATCGGGACGACCGGCCGCTGGGCTTCGACCGCGGCTTTGAATCCGCCCAACCGGAATGGCAGCAGTCCGGGGGTTCGCCGGAAGGTGCCCTCGGGAAACACGAGCAGCGAGGCGCCTCCCCGCAGGATCCCACTCACCGCGTCGGCGTCTGCGACGCTCTCCGCGAGCGCGAAGCGCTCGACCGTGGGATAGCCGAGCTTCCGGATGACCGTTGCGATGATGGGTGTCTGCAGCAATTCCCGTTTGGCGACGAAGCCGAAGGCCAGCGTCGGCGGCAGCGCCGCGAGCAGTGCCACCGCATCGACGTAGCTCGAATGGTTCGCCACAAGCACCGCGGGACCGACACCCTCCAGCCGTTCCAATCCTTCGATCCGCAACCGGCATCCCGCCAGAGTGAGCAACGCACGGCAGTAGAGACGAACCACACGATCGGCGGATCGGCCGCGGGGCATCAGGAGGAGAACGATCCAGAGCACGGGGAGACCAGTCGCGAGCAGGAAAGCGATCCAAGCCCCATACGCCAGGCACGCGATCCCGTTCCCGGCGGTGCGGAGCCATACGAGCAGATCGACGAGTCCCAGGCGCGCCCACTGGCCGAGCGCCGATCGACGGCGCCCGAGGCTTCCGGACAGGTAGGCATCGCGTGTCGCGCCACGTCGGATCTTGCCGCTCGACGTCTTCAGCACCGATCGCGGCCGGGCTATCACGACGACGTCGGGCGGAACTCCGAGCGTTGCGACGACCCGCTCGAGAACGGCGGCCTCGAGCTGACGGTGGGCGCTCCGCTCCGCCCGTGTCTCGGCCACGACGACCAAGCGCTCTGTGCCCATCTCCGGATCGGCAGTGCCGAAGGCGGCGACGCACCCCTTGCGAATGCCGGGAATGTCACCGACCACTTCCTCCACCTCCTGTGGATAGAGGTTGCGACCGGCCTTGATGATCATGTCTTTCTGCCGACCCGTGACGAAGAGCTCGCCGTCGGCGACGTAGCCGAGGTCTCCCGAGTCCATCCAGCCGTCGTGCATGACGGCACGCGTGACCTCGGGACGTCGAAAGTAGCCGGCTGTGACGGAAGGACCTCGGAATTCGATCCGGCCCTCGATCCGCTCGGGAAGCGATCGCCCGGACGTGTCGACGACCCGCACCTCGTGATCCGCGAGGGGGCGTCCACAGGCCACGAAGCGCAGCGCGGTCGCGTCTTCGGCCGAGGCGGGCGACGCCTCGCGCGCTGCCTGGAAGCGCTCGCGCTGCACGCGATCGATACGAGGCCCGCGGCCCATCGGGGGCACGGTGAGCGCGACCGAGGACTCGGCGAGGCCGTAGACCGGGCACATGGCGTCGGGGCGGAAGCCGTAGTCGCCGAACCGGCGCCCGAAGCGCTCGATCGTGTCCGGGCTCACGGCCTCGGAGCCGTTGAAGGCCAGGCGCCACGCCGAGAGATCGAGCCCCTGGATCTCGGCGTCGTCGATACGGCGCACGCAGAGCTCGTAGGCGAAGTTCGGCGCCGGCGATACGGTGCCGCGATGCGCGTGCAAGGCCCAGAGCCAGCGCGCCGGCCGGGAGAGGAAGGCGAGTGGTGACAGGATCGCAACCGGCACGCCGAAGTAGAGCGCCGTGAGCCACGTCCCGATGAGGCCCATGTCGTGGTACAGGGGGAGCCAGCTCACGCCGACGTCGCTCGGACCGAGCTCGATCGCCCGACCGATGCCGGTGATGTTCGCGAGCAGGTTCGCGTGCGTGAGCAACACGCCCTTCGGCTCCCCCGTGCTGCCCGACGTGTACTGGATGAGTGCGGGATCGGAGGACGCGAGTCGGGCGGACGGCGAAGGCGGATTGTCGATCGCGAGCGCGTCAGCGGTGGCCACCTCCCGCAAGCTCGGCACACGCGGTCGAAGAAGACCCGCGACGCGTAGCGCGGCCGGGAAGGTGACGAGGAGACGCGCTTCGGCGTTTCGGAGGATGCCCGTCTGGCGGCGCGCATACTCTTCGATCTGGTCGGGACGGAACGGCGGATAGATCGGAACCGGAATACCACCGGCAAGGAGCACGCCGAAGAATGCCTCGAAGAAGGCGGCCTCCGTGCGAAGCATCAGCGCCACGCGCTCGCCGGTCTCCAGCCCGCGGTCGTGGAGACCGACGGCGATCGACGATGCCCGACGCCAGAGCCGCCCGTACGTGATCACCTGCTCCGTGCCGTCGTCTTCGCGCAAGTACACGTTCGGTTGCTCGGCGCGTTGCTCGGCGTGCCAGCGCAGCGCTTCGACCAGCGTGCGTGTGGTCGACGGCGCCGCCGCTCCGCCTGTCGCCGCACGGCAACGCTCCGGCACGTGCTCGGGAGCTGCCGTCGCACCGGATAGTATCGCAGTCACCAGGTCGCGCGCGCTCGACGCCTCCGCCATGACGGTATCGGGAAGACGCGCGCCCATCGCATGCTCCAAGCGGACGAGCAGCTCGACGCGTTCGAGGCTTCCGAGTCCCAGGTCGCGCTCGAAGGAATCGTCGAGCGTGACGCGCCCCTGCGCGCGCGTGCCGCCGAGCTCGCGCACCAGGCCGGAGACGATCTCGAGCACTTCGCGCTCGACGTGGGGTAGGTCGCTTTGCGCGGCGTCGACCGTCTTCGCCGAAGCCATGACGTTACCGGAAGGCGCCATCAGCCTTCGGAAAGCATGTCTCATGCCGCACGCCAGCACGACGATCGTCGCATATTGACCGATCCGACCTGTGGGGGCTCGGATCGTCCTTCGCGCCATCGGGAAGGGCCATTCAACCCCTTCGCAAGGCCGGGAACGGTCGTGCATTTTACTGCGCATCCGTCCGACCGTTCGAAGTGGCATGAAATGCGCACCTGGTGGGTGCAACCGAACGGGAGGTGAGCGAAATGCAGCTCGACAAGCGTGACGTCACGACCAAGGCTGCGGTGCTTCGTGAGCTTCGCTACGATACCGGCGTCAACGAGACGGAGATCGGCGTCTCGGTCGCCGATGGCGTTGTTACGCTCACTGGCCGCGTGGACAACGAGGCGCAGAGGGCGGCAGCGCAGGAAGCCGCGCACCGCGCCGACGGCGTACTCGACGTCGCCAACGAGATCATGGTGAAGATCCCGTTCGCGCTCGGTCGTACCGATGCCGATCTCGCGTTGGCGGTGAGGGAGTCGCTTGAACGAGAGCCGGACGTTCCGGCGGAGCAAATCCATTCGACTGTCTACGATGCCGTTGTGACACTCACCGGCATGGTCGATACTCGTCACGCCATGGAAGTCGCCGAGCGTGCAGCGCATCGAGTCGCTTGCGTGCGCCGGGTGGCCAACAAGCTAGTCGTGCGCAGAGGAACGATCGACCTGGCCGCCCTCCGCCGATCGATCGAAGGCGCGCTCGAGCGGCGCGCCCAGCGCGAGGCCGGACACATCGAGCTCAGCGCGGAGGACGGAGTGGTGACGCTGGAAGGTCGCGTCAACTCGTTCTCGGACAAGTCGGTCGTCCTGGACCTCGTTCGCCATGCGCCTGCGGTTCGGAGCATCGAGGACCGTCTGCGTATCGAGCCCTGACGACGCAGGTCCGCCGCGATCATTCAGCCTGGGAGCATAGCACCGACATCGCGGCGTCGTTCGCGTCGCCTGAGTTACCTCTCGGCCGCGCTTCGATCACGGCCGCCCGTACGGCGCGAAGGGGTGGGTGCGCGGAAGGATGCGCGCCTCGGCGTCACTGACGGGGCGTACCGCGCGCGTCTCGTCGAACCAGATCCATTCGTCGAACCGGTGGGGAAGCGCGGCGTGAAAGTAATGGCTCTGCATCTCCGTATCGGGGTGATAGACGACGCCGATCGCGCGCTCGAGCCGCGGCGAGACGAGCTCGTCCCGGATCTCGCGGCGTCGGGGATTCCGGAGTCGCCGAACCGCTGCCGGCAGAGATGCCCGACGTTCAGCTCGCCCCGGACGCCCATCTCGGTCGCCGCCGCATCGCCGAGGTGCGAGTTGTGCTCCCAGAGGACGGCCTTGGAGTTCGGGCCGTGAAAGCGGAGCAGGGCCTCGAGCGTCTCGAACATGTGTTGATCGCGGAGGTTCCAGGATGCGCTCCCGCCGTAGTACATCACGCGATAGTAGGCTTCGGCATTCGCGACGACGCGCGCGTTGCCAGCCGCGTCGAGGAAATGCTCGCCGTCGCGTGCCGCGTAGTCGACCTCGCGGGCCAGCACGTCGCGCAGCATCGCCACCACCTCGCGCTCATGGGCGCGATACGAGCCGGTCACGACCGCGCGCCCGTAGGTCGCGGGATCTCCTTCCCACGTCATGAGGCCGCCGTAGCGCTCGCGCGCCGTCCGGGCGGCAGCGGGATCGACACGGTCGAGATACTCGAGAACAAGACGAATCGAACGGTAGAGGCTGTAGAGGTCGAGGCCGTAGAACCCGGTATGGGCACGGATCGTCGACGCGTTCCATTCGCGCAGCCACTCGACGAAGGAGGACCTCGTTGTTGCGCCACATCCACTGCGGAAAGCGCGCGGAGGCCCGCCGGTCGGGCGGCGTGCCGGCGAGCCCCTTGGCGTAGCGATGGATGCGCGCGGCATCCGGCCAGTCCGCCTCGCCGGTGCTCGTCACCACCGACGCGCTGTATCGGCGCAATCGCGTCACGTGATCGAGCGCGTGCATCCGCGGGGTCGCCGTCGCCACCGCTGCCGTCAAGGGCATCTCGCGACCGCTCGCCGGGCATCGCGAGCGCGAGCAGGTCGCGACGATCTCGGCCCACAACGATGCGCGGATGGGCGCGATCGTCGCGGAGCCGTCGACAAGGTCGGCAGCGAGGGCGTCATCACCGTCGAGGAGGCGAAGGCGACCGAGACGGCGCTGGAGGTGGTGCAGGGGATGCAGTTCGACCGCGGCTATCTCTCGCCGTACTTCATCACGGACGCGGAGCGCATGGAGTGCGTGCTCGAGGAGCCGTACGTCCTGCTGCACGAGAAGAAGATCGCGATGATGCGGGATCTGCTGCCGCTGCTCGAGCAGATCGTGAAGTCTGGGCGCCCGCTCCTCATCGTCGCCGAGGAGGTCGAGGGCGAAGCGCTCGCCACGCTCGTGGTGAACAAGCTCCGCGGCACGCTCACGGCCGTCGCGGTCAAGTCGCCCGGCTTCGGCGACCGGCGGAAGGCGATGCTCGAGGACATGGCGATCCTCACCGGGGGCCGGGTGCTCGCAGAAGAGCTGGGGCAGAAGCTCGAGCACGTGACGCTCGCCGACCTGGGTCGTGCCGATCGCATCGTGATCACGAAGGAGAACACGACCATTATCGGGCGTGGCGATAGAAGAACGGTACGCATGCACATTCAGGGTCTCAGCATGAAGGAGCGAGCCGTGAAGATGGGGCGGCTCTACAAGTACATCACGTCAGAAACCTGCGCGCAGCGCTTCCAGGAGGCGAAGCGGATCGCGGAGGACCTGGGCGATCTCGATGTGCAGGAAACGAAGGATCACCAGAAGGTCTGGCAGCGTCGTGGCCGACTCACGACGCGCTTGAAGGGGGTGCTCCGCGACCTCGATACCGAGATCGCCGCCATCGTCGAGGGGCCGGACGATGACGCCGCGGAGTCCGCATGAGTGAACGATGAGCGAGGCCAGGAACTGGCACGAGCGGCGGCTCGGCCGGACGACCCTCAAGACGTACCGCGCGACCGTCGATCTCGACGACGTCGAGCCGAATCCGAACCAACCGCGGCTCGGCCCGAAGGAGCAGTGCGCCAGACAGGGGCATCATCCGCCTTGGCACACGCGAGCGCGGCGTCGACCAGCTCCGGCCGTACGCCACCCCTTGCCGGCGAGGCCGTCTCCGCCCAGCTCGTCGGCGCGGTTGCCGCCACCAGCGCCATGGCGCCTGCGGCCTGCAGCACTCGGCGTCGGTCCTGGTCCATGGTCGTCACTTCCCCGCTGTGATTCGTCGCGTGTTCCACGTGGCTGCATAGGGATCACGTCTGCACCCCCGGGGTGGGATCCGTCGGCTCGGCCCCGTCCGTGGACCATCCGGCGCGGTGGAGCGCGGCGTGCATGCCGAGGCGGCGAGCCCTTGTGGAGGGATTTCGGAATCACGAGTCGTCGGACGAGCTCGACCAAGCGTCGCTCGACGGGCCGAAGACCCCCTCCAGGAAGCCCGGCAGCGGCGCGCCGCCCGCGGCGCCGACCGCCGGGATCTCGACCATCCGATCGTCCGCGCGGCCATCGAGGTCGGTGTCGATCGTCCATGCCGAGTTCCCTGGATGGCCGTTCGGTACGAAGAGCTGCGGATGGTCGAACGGCGCGCGTTGCGACGGCACGCGCTCGTCGGTGAGCGATTCGAGGAACGCGACGATCGCATCGATCTCGTCGGGCGCGAGTGACGGCACCCCGAGCGGCTCGATCGGTGTTCCGTCGAGCCCCTGGATGGGCGCCACGTTGCCGCCGCGGCCGTACAGCTCGACGACCTCCCGCAGTGTCCGGACGTCGCCCCCGGAGCACGCCGGACGCACGACGCTTCCGGGCTGGGCCGCCGACGTGCTCCGGCCTGCTGCGGTACCGGCGTCCGTGGTCCGACCGGTCGACGTCACGTTGCCGAACGGGCTGCGCGTGCTGATCCAGCCGGAGACCGTGAGCCGCACGGTCAGCGTCTACGGCCACGTTCGCAACGCACCCGGCCTCTCGAGACGCCGGCGGCCAGGAAGGGGTGGACGAGGTCCTCGAGCGCGTGGAGGACGGCCTGCCCCTGGACGAGCCCGTGCGCGCCGCCGAGACGTACCTCGAGCTCGACGCGAACACGATGTGCAGTCCGCGTTTCGCCGCTGGGTTTGGACGGATCGTCTCGCCGAGATCGTCTGCGGGCCGCAACCGTAGTCAGAGCACGTTCACGGCGCCGTGGTCGTCGCAGTGCCCGCCATGAGGATGATGCAGATGTCCCGCCACGACGTAGTCCGTATGCTCGGCATGCGGGATGGCGTCATGGCCACACCCGGCGCCGTGGGCATGGGACGCGTCGTGTCCTCCGCATGCGTGCTTGGGCGTGCACGCCGCCGGGTTCGTCGCCCCGACCGCGACCGCACACTCATCGACGTGATCGCCGTGTACGCGATGCAGATGTCCGTCGTGGAGGTAGTCGGTGTGGTCGCCGTGGCGGATCTCCGTGTGTCCGCAACCGGCCCGGTGCGGATGGTCGTGTCCGTCGTGGGTGTGGTGCTGCTCCATGGCTTCCCTCCCGTGATGTTGGCGCGATCACGCGATCATAGGACATACGGTGACTCAAGGAAGTCCCTCATACGGGAAAAGGAGCAGTCGTCATGGTGCCGACCAGAGATCGGTCGCTCGCATTGATTCCGCTGCTGGGCGCGCTTGCCGGGACGTTCGCCTGCGCGCCGCGCCTTGCGCCGCCGCCGAGCAGCGTCCGCCGTATCGCCGTCTTGCCGCCATGTGATGCTTCGGGCGCGCCGCTCGCGCAGGGCGCGCTGGTCACGAGCTATGGCGCGCCCGTGGAGGGCCTCGGCGCCATCCTTGCCGCCGCGGCTCGCGAGGAGCTCGCGCAGGATGGGCTCCAGGTGGTCGATCCCGGCGTCCTGGAGGCATCCACCGGGGGACGCGTACCCGCGAGCCCGGAGGCGGCGGCGGAGATCGTCGCTGCCGCCAAGCTCGACGCGACCGCGCTTTTCATTCGAGTCCGCCGCTGGGAGTTCGCATATCCCACGCTGCGCACGAACGAGATCATCGCCTCCCTCGACGCGATGCTGGTCGATCCCACGACCGGGAAGACCGTTTGGGAGGTGCGGCGCCCCACCAAGCCCGTGCCGCTCCGCAGCGAGCTCATCGGCAGCCAGGCCGACGTGGTCGCCGCCCGGGAGGTGATGCGGGAGCTCTTCGCCTCGATCGGGCGGCGGGCCTCGGGCTGAGCTCGCGATTGGTCTGCTATCCTCGCCTCATGCGACCGGCGACCATCCTGTGGCTGTGCATCGCTCTCATCCTCGCCGCGTGCTCGCGTTCATTCGCGCGCGCACGCGTTCCCGCGCCTCGAGCCACGAGCGAGCGAACGGAGGGTTTTGGCAGCGGGACCAAGGGTGGCGCGGGCGGACGTCGGATCGTGGTCGACGCACCGACGGAGAACGCGCTCCGTCGCGCGCTCGTCGACGCGAATCAGACCGGGCACGTCACGATCCGGTTCGCCGTGTCCGCGCCGATCGCGATCGTCCGACCGCTCCCGTATCTGACGGCGCCCTTCGTCACCGTCGAGGGAAACGGCGGGACGCTGGACGGCAGCAATCTCGCCAAGGACGTCGCGTTGCTCGACATCCGCACGCACGACGTGGTCGTACGCGACCTGCGTCTTCGCAACGGCTACGACAACCTGCGCATCCAGGGATCCGAAGCGGCCAACGTCCTCGTGAGCCACGTCTCTTCGACCGGCGCGGCCGACGACGGCATCTCGATCGGCTATGGCGCGCACGACGTCACGGTCGCGTGGAGCTTCCTCGCGGGCAACACGCGTTCGCTCTTTTGCAAGTATGGCGAGACCACGCACGTGTCGGTGCACCATTCGTGGCTGCAGAAGGGATGGATCCGCAGCCCGCTGTTCTTCGGCCCCATGGTCGCCGATCTGCGCAACGTGATCGTCGAGGACTGGGGCGAGTGGGGGAGCCGCTTTTCGGACGGGGCATCGGGCAACGTGGTCGACTCGCTCTTCGTCCTCTCCCCGTACGCACGCAAGGCGGGGGGAAAATCCGACTCGGGCTTGCGGCTCGTCGACAGCGGCCCCGTGTACCTCAGCGGCAATGCCTTCCGTGGCACGACCATGCCCGCCCTGACCGGCACGGCGAGCGCGCCCGTGCCGACAGCCCCCGTGCACACGCAGGCAGTGGCCGTCATGGAACCCGCAGTCCGCAGCCGTGCCGGGTGCCTGCCGCGCGACCGTCTCGATCGAGCCTACATCGACCTTCGGGACGGGTGGCACGTCGGGCGCGCGGCGCCGCTGCGGCCATCGGCAACCGTCACGAAGCCCAAGCGCATCTGACCGCTGGCATGCGAACATGCGGTCTCAATTTGACTGGAACGCGAACCTCGACTAGTGACACCCGGGGTTTCTTGATGTCGAGCGGTCGTCAACGCGCAAGTCGTCTCCTCACTGCGGCAGTAGTCGCGCTCCTGACGATCGCTCCGCTCGTCACCGACACGCATGAGTACAAGCACGTCGCCGACCACTCGAAGAGCTGCGCCACCTGCGTCGCGGCGTATCATTGCTCGGGCACAGTGGCTCTCGCGGTGGTCGCACCGATGGTCGTGCCGCTCGTGCAGGCGATCGAGTGCGTCGCCGCTCGCGACGTCCTCGCCGCCCCTGCCTCCGTCCGCTCCGGACGCGCCCCGCCCCTCCTCTCCACAGCGCTCGTCGCCTGATCCCGCCGGCCGCCTCCAGTAGGCGCGTCGTCCCGCGGGAATCCTCGGCGCGCGAGCGCCCGCCACCCTGGTCTTCCTACCATTGGTGCGCCTGCAGACCGCTCCGCGGTCGGCAGGTCGGAGATTGCGATGAGGCGTTTCGTGGCAGTCGTCTGGCTCACGCTGGGCTGCGCAGTGCGCGTGGTCCAGGCAGATCTTCTTGTTGGCTCGTCCGCCGAAGACGGCGGTGCGCTCGTCGTGCGCATGGGGCGTCACACGACGGCGCGCGTCAGCTTCAGCGATACGCTGGGCAACTTCGATCTCTATACGGCGACCGAGCCGGGGTTCGAGGGGCTTGTTCGTCCGTTCGGGGCGTATCCACTCCGCGCAGGAACGCCGGTGTGGATCGAGGCGCTCGACCTCGACGGCGGCCACGTGTCGCTGAAGGTTCGCCACGTGCTGCTGACCGTCCCGGGCGCACGTGCATTGCTCGGTCGTCATCGCGGTCGGCATGCCCTGCATCGCGATCCGGAATACCTGCTGCTCGTCGATCGCACGCAGAGCGCCTTCAGCGAGGGCCGGTTCTCGTTCCGTCTGCATGCCCCGGGATACCTGCCGTCGCCCGCCTACACGCTCCGGCTGAGCAACGGGTACCTCCCGCCGGCCGACCTGTCGCCGCTCAGATTCGACGCGGCGGCGCTCGATTGTTATCGTACCCTCGCACGCGAGACTCCGCGCTTCCTCGCGGCAGTGTGGCAGGCGGCCGCGGACGGCGCCGTTCCCGACGATCCGGCCATTACGAACGCCCGCGATGCGACCACGGCGACGCTGCTGGCCGTGTGCGGTGCGGCCGGGTCGAACGACTACGACGAGCGGCGGCTGCGCTCCTATCTCGATTTGATCGTGCAGCGTACGGCCGCGCTCGTGGGCGACGCCATCACACCGCGGCAGTCGAGCTGCGGCTCCGCGATGGCCGAACAGGGTTCGGAATACGGGGTCATGCGCACGCGACGTCTCACTGCGTGTCTGTTGGCGGTGCAGCGGCTCCACGCCACGGAAGCGACCGCGGCGCTGCCGATCCCGACCACCGATCCCATGCAACGGGCTCGCCTGCTCGCGCAGGCGGCGCGACGCCAGCGAGTCGCCAGCATCCGCGCCGATGCTCGCTGCGCAGGGGAAAGCCAACGACCCGACACGCAGACGATGCTCGGCATCATCGAGGGTCGCCGCCGCCGTGCCGCGCGCGCCATCCGCCTCGGATGCAACGAGGACACGCTCGGCACCGCGGGGCGTCGTCGGTTCCTCAATGACGTCGGCTGCATGGCCGACGAGATCGTCTCGGCCGGATTCGCCACCGCCCGGAACGATCTCGCAGAGCGACGGGCGCGGTGGTCGCAGGGCGGGAGACCACTCTCCACCTATTTCGGCTGTCTCGTGGGAGGTGCGGAATGAATCGATTGATCGCGTTCATCGGCGTGGCGCTTCTCGCTCGTGCCGCCGCCGCGCAACCGATCGACGTCGACATGTTCATCGGCTCGAGCGCGCAAGGGTCGGGCGCGCTTCGGATGGCGTACGACTTCTGCCGCCCCGTGGTGGTGACCGAGAGCCTGACGGTCGACGGGCTCACGCGGTGGACGTCGACCCAGCCCGGCTTCAATGCGCTCGCCGTGAGTCGGCCGGGCTCGATCTACGTCTTGCGCGATACGACGCCGATCGAAGTGGTGCTGCGCGCCGTCGATCCCGGCGTCACGCTGAAGGTCGGCTCCACGGTGCTCGACGCTCCCGGCAGCATGGCCCTCATCGGCAACGTTCCGGACGTTCATCTGCACCCGGAGTGGCGCCTGCTGCTGCCCGAGGGCCAGGGCGGCGAGTTCCACCTCCAGCTCTCGTTGCACACCGGCGCCACCGCCTACGACGACTCGCCGATCTACCGCTTCACGATCACCACCGTCGCCGGCAGCGACGGATGCGGGGACGGCGAGACCACGACCACGACGCTGCCGCCTGCGACCAATGACCGTCTCGTGGCCGGCACGACGCTGCTGCTCCGCGCGTCGCCGAGCAATGCGGCGAAGAAGGCCATGACGCTCACGTTCGGCGACGCCTTCGATCCGGCGTCCACGGATCCGACGGTCACCGGCGGACAGCTCCGCATCCTCTCGAACGCCGCCAACAGCTTCGAGGGCCGTCACGAGCTGCCCGCATCGCGCTGGAAGCCACTGCGCAAGCATGGGACGCTGCGTGGTTACCGCTACAAGGACCGCCGCGGCGCCATTCGCTCCATCGTCTGGACGTTCGGCGGACTCGTGCGCGTCCAGGGGCGCGGCGCGGGGCTGAAGCATTCGCTCGCCGGCGATCCGGAACCCGTGGACGTCGCGCTCGCGCTGGGCGCGGAGCGCGCGTGTCTCCATTTCGGCGGCACCGTTTCGTACTCGCCCGGCAAATCGTTCCGCGCCGACAACGCCGCGCCGCCCGCGGCATGCGCACCGTGAGGAGGATACCCGTATGCGCCGCCTGCTCGTGATCGTGGGAATGCTCGTGGCTTCGCTCGGCGTCAGGGTCGGCCCCGCCGCCGCGCATCACGTCACCGATTTTCTGATGAGCACGCCGCCCGGCGGCGGCAACGAGCTCATCATCGCGTACGAGTTCGACACGACCGTCGCCCCGCTCGCGTTCAGCTTCGGCATCGGGACGACCAGCGTCTACAGCGGCACCAACCCGGGCTTCGACGCCGCGGACGGCGACGAGTTCCTGGACGGCGTCCAGTACCACGTCTTTCCGCCGGGCGTGGAGATCAGCGTCGAGCTGGTCGACAACGACGGCGGCCGCACGGCCATGAAGCTGAACGGCGTGACCCTGTCGAAGCCGGGCGACACGGTGGTGCTGGGCACGGCGGGCGGCCAGCCGCCCGGAGATCTCCATCACCATCCGGAGTGGCTGCTCTTCGTCGACGGTCCGCCTGGCACGTTCGCCGACGGCGAGATCGCCTTCCGCCTGACGTCGACATTGCCCGACTACACGGCGTCGCGCACGTACACGCTGAAGCTCACCAACGGACACCTCCCGCCGGTGGACTTCGCCGCCGATACGTTCGATCGCGCGAGCGCCGATTGTCAGCGGGCGGTCGGCAAGGCGGTCGATCCCTACATCCACGCCACGTATGGCGCGCTCCGGCGGTGCCTCGACCGCCTCGTGACGGTGCGCGCACAGCTGGTCGCGTCGCGGAACGTCGACGCCGCGAGCGCGGCCGCGGGTCGCGTGTGCGTGCCGATGGTGGAGAAGCTCGCCCGCCTCCGCACGCGCGCCGCGGCCGCCATCGAGAAGGCCTGCGGCGCGAAGGGATCGAAGGACTTCACCGCCGACGAGATCTCGCAACACCTCACGCTGGCCCAATGCCGCGCGCAGGAGACCGCGTCGGCGTCGTACTTCCGCGCCCAGACGTACCTGAAGGCGCTCAGCGCCAAGGGCACGTCCCTGCGCGACCTGTTTCCTTGCGTGTTTCGCACCTCGGGCGAGGAAGAAGGGCGCAGCTGATGCGCGCGCTCCTCGTCGTGCTGGGACTCGCCATGTGCGGCCGCGCCCTCGCCGACCCGGTGTTCGGCAACCCGCCCGAGGTCCTGCTCGGCAACCGCCTCTTCGACGAGACGCGCTTCGCCCAGTTCTTCGCCGCGCATGCGACCGGTGTGAACGACACCCTCGCGGCGGGCGATCCCGTCATGGACGCGACCGTCACGACGACGGTGGCACTGCCCGGACCCTTCGTCGGACAGTCGATGAACTGCCGCGCCTGCCATCTCGACGTCGAGCAGAAAGGCCGGGAGGGCGGCGGCGGGCGCGCCTACGCGGACTTCGCCCGCCGTAGCCCGATCCCCGATCGCGGCGACGGCCAAACGCTCACGGTGCGCAACTCGCAGGCGCTGCTCGACGCCAACCTCGCACGCCCCGGCCCCTTCTTCCTGCACTTCGACGGCGAGTTCCCGTCCGCGCAGGCGCTGGTGCGGGCGACGCTCACCGGGCGCAATTTCGGCTGGCTGCCAACCGAGCGTGCCGCTGCCGTCGCCCACATCGCCCGCGTGATCCGCGAGGACGACGGCCGCGGTGCCCTGGCGCAGAGCTTCGGCGGTGCGACGTACGCCGGCGCCTTTCGCGGCACCGATCCGCTCTTTCCGACCAACCGTCCGGTGCCGACGAGCATGACGCTCGACGTCGCCCATGCCAGCGACGAGGAGATCGTCGACGCCATCGCCGCGTTCATGGCCGCATACATGACGTCGCTGGTGGCGGCACGCGATGCGGACGGGGCCTTCACGGCGTCGCCGTACGACGTGTTCCTGGCCAAGAACGGTCTCCCGCGTGCGCCGCGGGCGCGCGAGTCGGACATGGCGTACGCGCGCCGGCTCGGACGCCTCGTCGATCGGCTTGCGGCGCCCGCGTTCGTCACCGAGGCCGACGGCCATTTCGCGTTGCACCCGCTCCCATTCGTGTTCGGTGCCGAGGAGCTGGCCGGGCTGCGCCTGTTCCTACGCCGAGGGCATGGCAGGGCCGCCCAGCCGGGCACCGGCAATTGCGTCGCCTGTCACCCGCCGCCGGTCTTCACGGACTTCGCGTTCCACGCCACTGGTGCCGCGCAGGACGAATACGATGCCATCCACGGGGACGGCGCGTTCGCCGCCCTTCACATTCCGGACCTCGCCGAACGCAACGCCGATCCCGCCGCCTATCTCCCGCCGAGCGCCTCGTATCCCGACGCCGCCGGCCCGTTTCGTGCGGTGCCGTCGGCCGCGCAGCCGGGACGCACGGACCTGGGCCTCTGGAACACCTTCGCCAATCCCGACGTGCCCGACGCTTCGCAACAGGCGGCGATGGCGCAGATGATCTGCAAGGCCAATGCCATCGCGCCGTGTCGGCGCGGCCGGCGGCAGGCGGCGCGCCTTCTCGCCGGCGCCGTGGCGTTGTTCAAGACGCCGTCGTTGCGCGATCTCGGCCACTCGGCGCCCTATCTGCACACCGGGGCGCAAGACACGCTGGACGACGTCGTCGCCTTCTATCGCCGCATGGGCGATCTCGCGCGCGCGAAGCGCGTGCGCAACGGCGCGAAGGCCCTCGCCGGTGTCGCCCTCCGTGCCGAAGACGTCGCGCCGCTGGCGGCCTTCCTGCGCTCGCTCAACGAGGACTTCGAGTAGCCGATGCGTCGCGTGTGCCACGTCCTCGCCGTCCTC